>NZ_JACAOM010000087.1:0-312 GCF_013386245.1 Pseudomonas sp. 21615526
AATCAAAGACTAGAAATCAATATTCATTGGCGAATATTCATTTCTAAACTCTAACAGTAGAAACAGTTAATGGTGGAGCCAAACGGGATCGAACCGTTGACCTCCTGCGTGCAAGGCAGGCGCTCTCCCAGCTGAGCTATGGCCCCATAACAAAATTGGTGGGTCTGGGCAGATTCGAACTGCCGACCTCACCCTTATCAGGGGTGCGCTCTAACCAACTGAGCTACAGACCCAATTTCGAGCGCGTAACTGATTAGCTAAGAGCTATCAGCTTGGAGCTTAAAGCTGCTTCTATCGTCTTCTTCAATGAAT
>NZ_JACAOM010000009.1:0-44798 GCF_013386245.1 Pseudomonas sp. 21615526
CATCGGGCGGGGCTCAGAGTAAAAACTGGCGAATGAATATCATGGTCGCCTGAATTTAAACTTAAACGCCCCGGGTGTCTGGCATATGCCGCAGATAGAGAAAAATCTGACGTAATCGAACTACTGCGCCTGCTTCTCGAAGCGATAGAACAGGTTCGGCTCGCTGACCATATACAGCGTGCCGTTCTCGTCCATGGTCACGCCTTCGGCACGCGGGATGGTGTTCTTCAAGCCATTGAAGCCGCCGAGCAAGGTCATGAAGCTGACCTGCTCGCCCTTCTCGTCCAGTTCCAGCAACAGATGGGAGTCCGCCGACAGCGCCAGCAGGTGGCCGGTACGCGGGTCGACGGTCAGCGCCGACAGGTTGCGCATGTCCAGTTCAGTGCTGGCGAGCTTTTGCTTGGCGCCGGAGAGGGTCTGGCTGCCGTCGCTTTTCCAGGTGAACAGGGCCGGTGGGCGTTCTTCGCCGAGGATCAGCTGTTGGTTGCGCTTGTCCCAGGTGACCGCCTCAAAGGCTTTGTTCTGGTCCTTGGACGGGCCCAGGTCATAGGACGGGAAGTCGGCTTTGTTCAACTGCTGGGTCTGCGGGTCGACCTTGACGATGGTCAGGCTGTGCTGGCGCTCATCGACCACGGCCATCAGGCCGTTTTCCATCATGGTCACGCCCTCCGGGTTGTTCCAGCCGTTGAGCGGCATCTTGCGCAGCACGTCGCCTTGCAGGGTCAGTTCAACCAGGAACGGGTTCTTGCCCATCACCGAGAACAGGGTCTTGGTCAGCGGGTTGTAGGTGAGGTCCGAGGCTTCGTCCTTCTCCATGCCGGGCAGCAGCTTGGCGTCGATCACCGCGTGGTAGTCCGGGAGCCAGACGCTTTCCAGGCGCTCGGCCGGGGTTTCGAAACCCTCCGCCAGCCACAACACACCGCGGTCGTCCCAGTGCATCGCCCAGGCCACGCCGTAAATGATCGCGCCGGCGAGGAACAGCCAGGAATACCAGCGCATGGCAAGGCGTGAACGAAACGTGGGTTTTACGGATGGGAGAGGCACGGCCATTACGCTTTCCAGAAAGTCAGCTTTAGGGGATAGCACAGGATCAAAAGGTCCGCGCGCAGGAGGCTGAGGATTATCCGGATGGGGTGTGAAAAAAATGCAAAAACACGATTGGGTGGCAGTACACAGATCAAATGTGGGAGCGGGCTTGCTCGCGAATGCGGAGTATCAGTCACTGAATCTGTCACTGATACACCGCTTTCGCGAGCAAGCCCGCTCCCACATTTTTGACCGCGTTTCGCCAGGTATTCAGCGAACGCTGCTTTCGAAGCGGCTCACACCCGGCAATTCCAGCACCAGTTCATCGCCCACATTCAGCGGGCCCACGCCTGCCGGCGTACCGGTGAGGATCACATCCCCGGCCTGCAACGAGAAGCAGCCGGCCATGTACTGGATCATCGGGATGATCGGGTTGAGCATGATCGCGCTGTTGCCGTCCTGGCGCACTTCGCCATTGATGGTCAGGCGAATGCCGATATCCGTCACATCCGGGAAGGTGCTGCCGACCACGAACGGGGCAATCACTGCCGCGCCATCAAACGACTTGGCGATTTCCCACGGCAAGCCCTTGGCTTTCAGCTCGGCCTGTTTGTCCCGCAGGGTCAGGTCCAGGGCCGGGGCGAAGCCGGAGATGGCGTCCAGCACTTCCTCGCGGCTCGGTTTGGCCGACAACGGCTTGCCGATCAACACCGCGATTTCCGCTTCGTAATGCACCGAACCGCGCTCGGTAGGGATGGCAAAACCGCCTTCCAGTGCCACTACGCAACTGCCGGGCTTGATAAACAGCAGCGGCTCGGTGGGTACCGGGTTATCCAGTTCCTTGGCGTGTTCGGCGTAGTTACGCCCGATGCACACCACCTTCCCCAGGGGAAAGTGAATATTGGTGCCGTCGACATACTTGTGCTGGTAGCTCATGGACCGACTCCTTCAGGGACTGTTAAACAGCGAAAATCTTGCCCGGGTTCATGATCCCGTTCGGGTCGAACACCGCTTTCACTGCCTTCATGTATTCAATTTCAACCGGCGAGCGGCTGTACGTCAGGTAATCGCGCTTGGTCATGCCCACGCCGTGTTCGGCGGAGATCGAGCCGTTGTACTTCTGCACGGTCTCGAACACCCACTTGTTGACGGTGGCGCACTTGGCGAAGAACTCGTCCTTGCTCAGGTTTTCCGGCTTGAGGATGTTCAGGTGCAGGTTGCCGTCGCCGATGTGGCCGAACCAGACGATTTCGAAATCCGGGTAGTGTTCGCCGACGATCGCGTCGATTTCCTGCAGGAAGGCTGGCACTTTCGACACAGTCACCGAAATGTCGTTCTTGTACGGCGTCCAGTGGGAGATGGTCTCGGAGATGTACTCGCGCAGCTTCCACAGGTTGTGCAGTTGGGTTTCGCTCTGGCTCATCACGCCGTCCAGCACCCAGCCCTGCTCGACGCAGTGTTCGAACGTGGCCAGGGCATCGTTGGCCACTTCTTCGGTGGTCGCTTCAAATTCCAGCAGCGCGTAGAACGGGCAGTCGGATTCGAACGGCGCCGGCACGTCGCCGCGACCGAGGACTTTGGCCAGGGCCTTGTCGGAAAAGAATTCGAAGGCGGTCAGGTCCAGCTTGCTCTGGAAGGCGTGCAACACCGGCATGATCGAGTCGAAATCGGTGGTGCCGAGCACCATGGCGGTGAGGTTTTTCGGCGCCCGGTCCAGGCGCATGGTCGCTTCGACCACAAAGCCCAGGGTGCCTTCAGCGCCGATGAACAGCTGGCGCATGTCGTAGCCGGTGGCGTTCTTGATCAGGTCTTTGTTCAACTCCAGCAGGTCGCCCTTGCCGGTGACGACTTTCATACCGGCCACCCAGTTACGGGTCATGCCGTAGCGAATGACCTTGATCCCGCCGGCATTGGTGCCGATATTGCCGCCAATCTGGCTGGAACCCGACGAGGCGAAATCCACCGGGTAGTACAGGCCTTTTTCTTCGGCGACGTTCTGCAATTGCTTGGTGACCACGCCCGGCTGGCACACGGCGGTGCGGTCGGTGAGGTTCACGTCGAGAATCTGGTTCATATAGTCGAACGACACAACCACTTCGCCATTCGCAGCGACGGCAGCGGCCGACAGGCCGGTACGACCACCGGACGGCACCAGCGCGACCTTGTGCTCATTGGCCCAACGGACGATGGCCTGCACCTGCTCGGTGGTCTTCGGGAAGACGATGGCCACCGGGGCCGGCGCGAAATGCTTGGTCCAGTCCTTGCCATAAGCCTCAAGGGAGTCAGCATCGGTCAGGACCTTGCCAGGCTCAACCAGGGTCTTCAGCTCATCAATCAGGGCAGGATGGGTCATCGACAGAACTCTCGAACAATTCATGGTCATCCTGAGAACGCTTCACGTCGCAGGAATGGGTGTTTAGCGGGGCACGTATGCTAGCATACCGCCCCCGCAGGATAGTGCCCAAGGGCGTTCTGCGGTGACGGCTTTCCTGCCGTCCGGGTCAGCTTACGTGATCCGATTCCCTGCCATTTTTCTCCGGGATACAGGTTTACGCAGATGAGCAAGACTTCTCTCGATAAGAGCAAGATCAAGTTCCTTCTTCTGGAAGGCGTCCACCCATCGGCCGTCGAAGTCCTGAAGGCCGCCGGGTACACCAGCATTGAGTACATCACCAGTTCTCTGCCGGAAGCCCAGCTCAAGGAAAAGATCGCCGACGCGCACTTTATCGGCATTCGCTCCCGCACTCAGCTGACCGAAGAGATCTTCGATCACGCCAAGAAGTTGGTAGCTGTCGGCTGTTTCTGCATCGGCACCAACCAGGTCGACCTCAACGCAGCGCGCGAGCGCGGCATCGCGGTGTTCAACGCACCGTACTCCAACACCCGCTCCGTTGCTGAGCTGGTATTGGCCGAGGCGATCCTGTTGCTGCGCGGTATTCCCGAGAAGAACGCTTCCTGCCACCGTGGCGGCTGGATCAAGAGCGCAGCCAACTCCTTCGAAATCCGCGGCAAGAAGCTGGGTATCGTCGGTTACGGCTCGATCGGCACGCAGTTGTCGGTACTGGCCGAAGGCCTGGGCATGCAGGTGTTCTTCTACGACACCCTGACCAAGCTGCCATTGGGTAACGCCACCCAGGTGTCGAGCCTGACCGAGCTGCTGGGCATGTCCGACATCGTGACCCTGCACGTACCGGAAACCGCTGAGACCCAGTGGATGATCGGCGAGAAGGAAATCCGCGCCATCAAGAAGGGCGGGATCCTGATCAACGCTGCACGCGGCACCGTGGTCGAGCTGGACGCCCTGGCCGACGCGATCAAGGACAAGCACCTGATCGGCGCCGCCATCGACGTGTTCCCGGTTGAGCCGCGCTCTAACGACGACATCTTCGAAAGCCCGCTGCGTGGCCTGGACAACGTGATCCTGACCCCGCACATCGGCGGTTCCACCGCTGAAGCCCAAGCCAACATCGGCCTGGAAGTGTCGGAGAAACTGGTCAAGTACAGCGACAACGGTACGTCGGTGTCCTCGGTCAACTTCCCGGAAGTGGCTCTGCCGGCGCACCCTGGCAAGCACCGTCTGCTGCACATCCACCAGAACATCCCTGGCGTGATGATGGAGATCAACAAGGTCTTCGCGGAAAACGGCATCAACATTTCCGGTCAGTTCCTGCAGACCAACGAGAAAGTCGGCTACGTGGTTATCGACGTAGACGCCGAGTATTCGGACCTGGCGCAAGAGAAGCTGCAACACATCAACGGCACTATCCGTAGCCGCGTGTTGTTCTAATCGCTAAACGCGCATAAAAAAGGGAGACCCTCGGGTCTCCCTTTTTTTGTCTGAACAAATCTTACTTGACGTTAACCGTGATGACTTTCGAGGCTACAGTCGGGTTGAACTGCATGTGCAGTTTGTCGCCGGCTACCAGTTGCAGCGTGTGCTTGCCTGGGGTGAGGGTCAGCTCGGTTTCGGTCTGGGCCTTGCCGTAGTGGATCACGGTATCGGTGGCCGGGATCGGCACGCTGGCATCCGGCAATTCTTTCTGGTCGATCAGCAGGTGGTGGTGGCCGGTGCCCGGGTCCTGGCTGGTGGCCGGAGCCAATTTCAGGCCTTCCATGCCGAATTTCACGGTGAAGGTTTTATCGACGGTGGCGCCATCTTTGGGCGACACGATGAACACTTTGGCACCTTCTGGTGGAGCGCTGCGCGGGATGCCATCAGCAGCGGTCGCCAGCATCGAAGCGCCCAGCAATAGGCTGGCCAGGGTTGCACGGGTCAAAAAGGCTTTCATTCACTTCTCCAGTTTTTCCGGGAAATCTGTAGGGTTATGACAACTTCGCGACAAATTGCTGTCCAAGGCATTCAACACCATAGCAAAGCGAGCCTGAACAACGCTTCGCTCATTCGAATTCTTTAGGAGCGACCATGCGTTTCCTGCCTGGCCTGTTACTTTTACTGCCCCTTGCAAGTCCCTTGGCCCATGCCGAACTGATCGACGATGTATTTGACCGCGGGGAACTGCGCATCGCAATGGAAGCCAACACCCCGCCCTTCAACTTCAAGGAAGGCGACAAACTCACCGGTTTTGAAGTGGAGCTGGGTGAGTTGCTGGCCAAGGAAATGGACGTACGCCCCTCCTTTATCACTGTCGATGCCGCCGAGTTGCTGCCCGGCGTGGAAAGCGCCAAGTACGACGTGGCCATCAACCATATCGCTATGACTCCTGAACTGGCGGATCGTTTCGACTTCAGCGAGCCCTACAGCTACTCCAGCGCACAGCTGATCGTGCGCAAGCAGGAACAGCGCCCGTTGGGCAGCTTTGCGGCGCTCAAGGGCAAGGCGTTGGGCGTGGCCCAGGGCAGCCAGTTTGTCGAGCAGGCGCGCACCGCCGAGGGCGTTGATTTGCGCAGCTATGCCGATGCCAGGCAGCCGATCAAGGACGTTGCCGATCAACAGATCGATGCCGCCATCAGTGATCGGCTGCTGATTCCCTACGCGATTCGCGACAGCCAGCTGCCGGTGAAGGAAGGCGCAGACGTCGGCCCGACGCTGAGCCTGGCGATTCCGTTCCAGAAGGGTAACCCGGCGTTCAAGGCCAGCCTGGACAAGGCTCTGCAACGGATTAAGGCCGATGGCCGGCTGACGGCGTTGTCGGAGAAGTGGTTCGGGATGGATGCGAGCAAGCCGGTGAAAAAGGCCGAATAAACGACTCGGTCAATGTGGGAGCGGGCTTGCTCGCGAATGCGGTGGCTCGGCTTGAGCATCGGGTGACTGACACTGCGCTTTCGCGAGCAAGCCCGCTCCCACATGTTGATCTATGTCGGGCTTGAGCATTTTGCCAGGGCCGCTGCCGCTTCGGGCAATTCCAGCTCACTGAACACCAGCACCCCATGGCGCTTGAGCAAGGCCGCCGTCACGCCTTCGCCCGTGACCTTCACGCCGGTGAAGGTACCGTCATAGGTCAGCAGATTGCCGCACGACGGGCTGTTGGCCTTGAGTACGGCGACGCGGATATTGTGACGCTGTACCAGCGCCAATGCCTGGCGGGCGCCATCGAGGAAGGCTTCGCTGAAGTCTTCCCCCTGGGCCGTCAGCACCTGGGCGCGGCCTTCCCACACGTCAATCCCCTGCCCGCCCGGGATTTCGGCAGACGGCCGTGGCGTCGGCAAGCCACCCGCCACTTCCGGGCACACGGCAACCACCCGGCCTTCGGCCTGCCACGCGGCCAATTGATCGAAAGGCCCGCTGGCCCCTCCGTCGTAGCGTACCCGGTGCCCCAGCAGGCAGCGGCTGACCAGAATCTTTTGCATCATCAAAACGGCTCGTTGCCCCGCCGGCGAAACCAGCCGGTGAGGGACAGGCGTTCGCGGGTGGCGGGCATGACTTCATGGGGGATTTCCCCCGACAGGAATACCACCAGGCAACCGCCGGTGGGCACCACATCGTATTCGACGTCGCCCTTGAGGTACATGCGCAACTGGCCGCCATGTTCCGGCAGCCAGGCGTTGTTCAAGTAGATCACTGCCGACACCATGCGCCGGTCGTCATCGCGAAAACGGTCCACATGCTTGAGGTAAAACGCCCCCGGCGGGTACATCGCGAAGTGGCTTTCGAAGTCTTCCAGGCCCAGGAACAGGCCACGGTTCATCGCCACCCGCAGGCTGTCCATCAGCTCCAGGTAGTTATCGCAGGCCACCACCTCGCCCGGCTCCAGCCACTGGATATGGTCACCCCGGATGCCCTCGCGAATCTCCTGGGAAGGCCCCCGTCCGACCGCCGCGGGCGCCAATTCACCTTCGGCGGCGCGTTTTTGGCACTCAGCCGCCAGTTCGAGGGTCAGAGCCTCGGGCAGGAAGATATTCTGCTGCGACCAGCCTTGTGCGGCCAGGTCATCGACAATGCGTAACAGCAGCGGGTGATCGGAGGGTATGGGCATGGCGCGCATAGTATCCATACGCCTGTGAATCCGACAGAGCCGCCGAGCGTCTGAATACACTTTAGTCAGGTGACCGATAGGATTTCTCGACAAATCCTACGCCCGACACGGACAATAGTGGCCGACTGACAGGAGTCCATATGCGTCGTTTGTTTTTTTCCTTGCTGATGTTCTGCGTTTTGCCCGCCTGGGCAGACAGCCATGACCAGTTGTACAAGGTCGCCGGCTGGGCAGACCAGCGCGCGCATTTTAATGACGCCCTCAGTGCCGCCCAGCAACGCTACCGCAACAGCCTGCCGCCGGCGGTGTATCAGGCGCTGGTGGACAACAGCAATAAACGCTTCGCGCCCCAGTCGGTAGACCAGCGCGCCGAAGCGCAACTGCGCAAGAATTTGGCGGACCCTAAGCCGGCACTGGCCTTCTTCCAGTCGCCGCTGGGCCGCAAGATTGTCGCCGCCGAGTTGCTGGCCACCCGCCGCGATCAACTGGCGAAGAACGCCCAGGGCTTGCCGCACATGGAAGCCGATGCCACCCGCAGCCTGATCATCGGCCACCTGGCCCAGGCCTTGCCTGCGCGGGAAGCCGGGGCTGAAGTCAGCCTGGCGATTGCCGGCGTGGCGGCCGACAGCTTGAGCCAGATGATCCCCGGGCTGTTGGGCGGAGGCCAGGCGCAGGGCATGTTGAACGGCCAGCGTGAGCGCCTGATGCAGCAGATCGGCAACGATCTGAACAACACGCTGTTGTACGTCTACCGGGATTTGTCCGACCCGGAGCTGGAAGAGTTCGCGACGTTCGCGGAGTCGCCGGAGGGCAAGGCGTACTACAAGGCGGCACTGGCGGCGATTCGCGCCGGGCTGGCGGTCGGCCAAAGCACCTCGAGCCTGGCGCAGTAACCCTGTGGGAGCGGGCTTGCTCGCGAAGACGGTGTGCCAGTCACTGGTTATGCTAACTGATCGACCGCCTTCGCGAGCAAGCCCGCTCCCACATTTGGATTGCGTTATTTCAGGTGGTCGGTGAGAAACCCGAAGTATTGCTGCCGAATCTCCGGAATCTCATTCGCCAAGTGATGCCTGCCACGCGGCAGCATCAACACCTCCGGCTGGTCGAACTTGCTGCGCAGCACCTTCAGGTTGTGCTGCCAGTCCACCGTCATGTCTTCCTCACCCTGCACGATCAACGGCCGCCGCGTGCTGCGTGGCGCCGCTTCAACACGTTTGATCCAGCGCGCCAGGGCGCCCACCCAGGCAGTCGGCAACTGCCGTGGCTGCAACGGGTCGGCCTCCAGGAACGGCTTGAACTGCGGGTCGTTGGTGTTATCGCTGAAGCGCCGGGCAATGCCTTTGACGAACGGCCGGAGCAGGTAATAACTGAGCTGCGACCAGCCCCAGGCGCGGGGCCGCACCAGCGGTGACAACAGGAACGTCTTGCCCTGGGCCGGGCTGTCGACGCCGTGGCTAAGCAGGTGATCCACCACAATCGCGCCGCCGGTGCTTTGCCCGAACAAGTGCCACGGCTGCGGCAATTGCAGCGCCCTGGCCTGTTCAAACAACGCCTGCACCACGTCCTGGTACACCGCAAAGTCATCAATGCTGGCCCGCTCGCCGCTGGACAGGCCATGGCCCGGCAAGTCGCAGGCGATCACCACAAAACCCTGGTCCAGCGCCCAGTCCACGGCATGCCGGTACAGGCCCATATGGTCGTAGAAGCCATGGAACAGGAACATCGTCGCCACCGGCACCGGTGGCCACCACACCTGGCAGACCACGTCGAACCCATCCACCGCAAACCGCCCCAGGCGGCTTGTCGCGGGCACCTTGCGGGCAGCGAGGTCCAGGCCGTAGAAGCGCTGGTAGACCCGGGCCTCGGCTGAAAGCGGCTGCGCGTCCACCAGTGGGCGCAAGCTTTCGCGTAGATGATCAGGGTCAAACGTAACGGGCATAAGAACTTCCAGACTGTGGCTTCAACGCATTGAACAGATGAATATCGAGCCGCGATATTCATCTGTCAGGGCAAGCATGGCAAGCTACGCGTCCTCCGAGGATTGATCCAAATGCGACAGCCCTACCGCACCACCCTCTTCGCCAGCCTGATCGTGATCATTTGCGCCGGGGTGTTGTGGGCGGCGTATGACTGGTTCCAGGGACGCTACCTGCGGGCATTCAGTGAGCATACGGCGGTGTTTTCCGGTGACAGCCTGAGCCTGCCGGCCGAGCTTGCCGGCCCGGGCCCGATCCGCCTGGTGCACTTCTGGGACCCCGCCTGCCCGTGCAATGTCGGCAACCAGCAGCACCTTGGCGAGTTGATCGAGCAGTACGCCCCCCAGGGCGTGGAGTTCTATTCCCTGCAGAAAGCCGGCAGCCACGGGCAGTTGCCCGCCACCCTGGGCTCGATGAAGGCCCTCAAGGCCGTGCCCGGTGCCCAGCATCTGCCGGCCAGCCCTGCCGTGGGCATCTGGGACCGCAGCGGCAAGCTGGCGTATTTCGGGCCCTACAGCGAAGGGTTGACGTGTAACTCCAGCAACAGCTTTATCGAGCCGATCCTGCAAGCCCTCGAAGGCGGACGCGAGGTCAATGCGACCCACACCCTGGCGGTCGGCTGTTATTGCGAGTGGAACGGGGAAACGTCTCCACCCTGACCCGGCAAGCTGAACAGACGCTGTTCGTTCGACAAACTCGAACAACTGTATCGGCACGCTCCTGTATCGTAAGCAACGAGCCGAACAAGCAGACGACACGGGAACACATGAGCCAATTAACCATCATCCTCTGGATACTCAACGTCATCGTTGATACGTCCGGCCAGTTGGCGTTCAAAGCCGCAGCCTCCGCCAGCGCCGAGCATGACGGCATGGCCCACTGGCGCCATATGCTCAAGCGTCCGTGGATCTGGCTGGGCATCATCTGCTATGTGTTCGAATTCGTGCTGTGGCTGGCCTTCCTGACACTGGTGCCGTTGTCGGTCGGGGTGATGCTGGGCTCCATCAATATTGTCGTGATCATGATTGCCGGGCGTTTCCTGTTCAAGGAAAGCCTGAGCAAATGGCGGTTGATCGGCATCATGCTGATCGCCTGTGGCGTGACCGTCGTGGGGTTCGAGTAATGAAACGGTTTTATATCCTGGGTTTTCTGTCGCTGATCATTTTCGATACCTTGGCGCAGGTCAGTTTCAAGTTCGCCTCGATTCATGCCGAACCGCTGACGATGGACGCCGCGTGGTTGATCCGCGTGTTCGGTGCGCCATGGATCTACGGCGCATTCGTGGGCTACATCGGCGCGTTTTTCACCTGGATGACGCTGTTGAAATACGCCCCGGTGGGCCCGGCGTTTGCGGCCTCCCACCTGGAGCTGATCAGCGTGACGCTGATCTCCGTGTGGCTATTCAATGACACCTTGACCCTGCCCAAGGTCGTCGGCGGCGCGCTGATCATTGCGGGCATCCTGTGCCTGGCGCGCAGCGAAGACAAAGAAAGCAAGACCGTCGAGGCCGAACCCTCGCAGACGCTGGCGTCATGACGCCCGTTGTCAGCCAGCGGGAGATTCCGCCAACGGCGGGGCTTCCCCTGCGCTGGCAGGACTTGTTCAACCGCTCGGGCGACCTGGCCCGCGACCTGGCCCGACAGCTCGACATCCCGCTGCCGGCCCTGCCCTGCTCCGGCACCGCCGCGCTGATCATGGCGCTGCGGGTGTTGCAGCAGCGCACGCCGGGGCGCACCGAGCTTATCGTGCCGGCCTATACCTGCCCGCTGGTGGCCCTGGCGGCCCATCACTGCCCGCCTTTGCGCGTGGTGGCGTGCGATCTGCAGCCCGGCAGCATCGACCTGGACGAACACCAGCTGGCGCAGCTGTGCAACCAAAACACCTTGGCGATCGTCGTCACTCACCTGGCCGGGCGTGTGGCGGATGTGGAGGCTGCCAAGCGCATTGCCGAGCCACTCGGCATTGCGGTGATCGAAGACGCCGCCCAGGCCATGGGCGCGCTGGATGATGGAAAAAGCGTCGGACTGAAAGGCGACATCGGCTTTTTCAGCATGGCGCTGGGCAAAGGCCTGACCACGGCTGAAGGCGGTGTGTTGTTCAGCCGGGATCCGGCGCTGCATCAGGCGTTGCACCAGCAATGCCGGCAGGACTTGCCCTTCAGCCTGCGCTGGGAAGTGCAACGCAGCGCCGAGCTGTGGGGTTATGCCGCGGCGTATCAGCCCCGCGGGCTGAAGTACGTGTACGGCAAGCCGCTGCGGGCGGCGTTGGCGCGGGGCGATGAAGTGGCGGCGGTAGGCGACGACTTTTCCGTCAACGATATTCCGTTGCACCGCCTCGGCGGCTATCGCCAGAAGGTCGGCGCCGCAGCCCTGGCACGCTTGCCCGAGCATTTGCAACAAGGCCGCCTGCGGGCCTTGCGTCGCGTGGCGCAGCTGAGCAGCTTGCCCGGCGTGTCGGTGTTGACCGACAGCCCGGGCCAGCAAGGCACCTGGCCGTTCCTGATGGTGGTGATGCCCAGCGCACAAACCCGCGATACCGCGATGGCGCAGCTGTGGACGGCAGGCCTGGGCGTGACCCGCCTGTTCATCCACGTATTGCCGGGCTACCCGGCACTCACCCCGCTGTTACAGCAAGGCGCCGATATCCCCCGCGCGCAAAGCTTCGCCGCCCAGACACTGTCGATCAGCAATAGCCACTGGCTGACGGACGAGCTGTTCGAGCAAGTGCTGGATCATCTGCGGCGGATTCTTAAACGCTAGGCCCAGCTTTGATCGATACGGGTCAACAAGCGCGCATTCAGCTCATTCTGCTGCTGTTGCCAGATCACCACCTGGTTCTCCGGCAGCTCTTCCTGGCCATCCGACGCACTCAGCCAGCGCTTGAACTTGCTCTGGTAGTGGTAGGCGGACACGTCGCCGGTAATGTCCGCGCCAATAATGCTGCCGTGGCAGGCATCGATCAGCGCATTCAAATGCTTCTCCAGAAACTCGCCCTGGTCCCAGTTGGTATTCACCACCTGCGGGCTCAGCACGTCTTTGTCGATGGAGAGATACACCGGCAGCGAAGGGTCGAGCTGCGCCAGGAACGCGCTCATCAACTCGTCCGCGCTGGTGAATGCACGATTGCTGCGGCCTGCGCCGATCCAGTTCAACCAGCGGGTATCGACGTTGGTGTTCCAGTAGGTCAGCTTGCGTTTCACCAGCGGCGACCAGTGATTCTCCCAGGCGTGCTTGAGGGAAATGTCCGGCGAGCCAATGCCCAGCACGTGAACGTGCTCGACCTGCGGCAGGCGGCTGGCCCAGTAGACCCAAGACCCACAATGGATACCAAACGGATAACGCATGTTGTCCGGGTGGTTATCGCAAATGATCAGCTGGATCTTTTGCTGGGTGGGAAGACGGTTCAACAACAGCTGGCTGAGGTGGTGATAATCACCGCTGCCGGTAAACACACAGCCGTAATCGCTGGGCATCTGCGCGTGCAGGGCGCTCTCCAGCTCCTTGAACTGCGCCCAGCGGCAGCCGAAACGGATTTTCTCCTGCCAGGCTTGCAACGGCAGGGTAAGGGCGCCGGGAATGTTATTCACGGCCCCGTCAAAATCGAGGATCAATGCGGGACGGGCCTGGCTCATGCGGTTTGCTCCTGCTGCCACTGCGTATCGCTTTCAAAATGGTGCCGGAAACGGTTCATCACTTTGCGCAGCAGCGGGTTCCTCACCCACACCAGATGGCGGGTAAACGTGAACTTGGCGCCGAGGCTGGATTTGACCTGCGGATCGGTCCACCCCGCGACATAAAACTGCAGGCCCTTTTCCAGGGCGAACTCCAGGTTCACAAACCAGCTGACGAAGTACAGGTTGTGCTCCAGCGCCAGCGGGTAGTTCAGGCCGATGTACTTGTCGAGCAACTTGCCGTCTTGCTGGTAGCACAGGTTATAGCCAACCAGTTCGTCCTCGTCCCAGTAGCAGAACACATGCCCGCCGCTGTCGGCATCGGTGAGCAACTGGATGAAGAATTCGGGCGTGAGCAAGTCGAAGTGGATTTCGCTCTGTGCGTACACCGCCTTGTACAGCCGATACAGTTCCTGCTGCCATTGCTCATCGCTGAAGCGGGCATCGCCGGTGTCCAGGATCTCGATGCGCAGCTCATCACGGCTGCGCAGCTTGCGGCGGATATTGCGGCGACGGCTGTGGGACAACCGCGACAGATACTCATCCGTCGAGCTGAAGTCGATCGGTACATAGGCCAGCGCCTGGCCCTCTACATTGATGAATCCGCGCTGGGTGCAGGCCTCGATCAACGCGTGTGCGTAGCGATTGTCCTCAACGCTGAGCAGCGGAGAATCCAGCGGCACATCCTTGACGATGGTGAGCTTGCGTTGCGGTGCACACTCCTGTTGCAGCCATTGCGCCATGTCCTGTGGCGGTACGTTCAGCGGGAACGGGGAATATTCGCTGACCGTGGTGCCGATAAAACAGGTGTCGATATGCAGCCATGACTGCCACAAACGGTACCCCGGCCAACTGCGCAGGCGGCTACGCAGCTCATCGTCGGCGGTGGTCTGCAGGTCGAACCGGGTGAAAAAGTACGGCAGTCCCTGTGCTGACAGCTGGGCAGTGAAACCCACCGGCGGGTATCGCAAAAAATTGCTGATCAGCGATGGCGTTTCCATGCAGCAGGCATAAGGCACCTGTGCACGGCTGGGATCTGTCATAAATTGCATTCCGAAAGTGATAGCAAAGGCGCGCCCGGATGACGGGGTGAATCATCGCGCCGCTGGTTTCATGTAACAGAGTAAACATAATACTCCGCCTACCCGCGGCCCACTTCAGAACCCCCACTTCATGCAGCTCAGGTTCAGGGAGCACGAACCCGAGAGCATTTTCCGCAGCGCTCGCCAAACCCACTAAACTGCCCGAATCTTCACGGTGACCGACTAATAAGGGACAACCCATGAAACGCATCCTGACCGCGCTGGCCATCCTGCTCGTAGCCCTTATGGTTGGCGCCGGCTGGTACGTGTACAGCAAGCAGCCGACCCGCCAGGGCACGGTGGAGCTGGCCCATCTGCAAGGTTCGGTCACGGTGCGCTACGACGACCGAGGCGTGCCGCATATCCGCGCCGAGAACGAGACCGACCTGTACCGTGCCCTCGGCTACGTGCATGCCCAGGACCGGTTGTTCCAGATGGAGATCATGCGGCGCCTGTCCCGTGGCGAGCTGGCCGAGGTGCTGGGGCCCAAGCTGCTGGAGACCGACAAGCTATTTCGCAGCCTGCGCATTCGCGAGCGCGCCTTGAGCTACGTCGAGCACATGGACCATGAGTCTGCGTCCTGGAAGGCCCTGCAAGCCTACCTGGACGGGGTCAACCAGTATCAGGACAGCCACGCCAAACCCATGGAGTTCGACGTACTGGGCATCCCCAAGCGCCCGTTCACCGCCGAAGACACCATCAGCGTCGCCGGCTACCTGGCCTACAGCTTTGCCGCAGCCTTTCGCACCGAACCCTTGCTGACCTACGTACGCGATCAGTTGGGCAACGACTACCTGAAGGTCTTCGACCTCGACTGGCAGCCCAAGGGCGCGCTGAACCTGGCGGCCGGTGACTGGAAAGACCTCGGCGCCATTGCCCAGTTGAGCGAACAGGCCATGGCCGACAACGGCCTGCCGCAGTTCGAAGGCAGCAACGCCTGGGCCATCAGCGGCAGCCGCACCAAGAGCGGCAAGCCGTTGCTGGCGGGTGACCCGCATATCCGTTTCTCGGTGCCGTCGGTGTGGTACGAGGCGCAGCTGTCGGCGCCGGGCTTCGAGCTGTACGGTTATCACAACGCGCTGGTGCCGGTGGCGTTCCTGGGCCACAACAAGGATTTCGGCTGGAGCCTGACCATGTTCCAGAACGATGACCTCGACCTGATCGCCGAGAAGGTCAACCCGGACAACCCCAACCAGGTCTGGTACCACGACAAGTGGGTGGACATGACCAGCAGCGAGCAACAGATCGCGGTCAAGGGCCAGGACCCGGTAACCTTGACGCTGCGCACCTCGCCCCACGGTCCGATCATCAATGACGTGCTCGGCGAGAATGCCGGCAAGACGCCGATTGCCATGTGGTGGGCATTCCTGGATACCGAAAACCCGATCCTCGACGGTTTCTATCAGCTCAACCGTGCCGATACCCTCGCCAAAGCGCGTGCGGCGGCGGCCAAGGTCCAGGCGCCTGGCTTGAACATCGTATGGGCCAATGCCAAGGGCGATATCGGCTGGTGGGCAGCGGCGCAATTGCCGATCCGCCCGGCCGGGGTCAACCCGGGCTTTATCCTCGACGGCAGTACCGCCCAGGCGGACAAGCTCGGTTTCTACCCATTCAGCGCCAACCCCCAGGAAGAAAACCCGGCCCGCGGTTATGTGGTGTCCGCCAATGCCCAGCCGGCGTCACCCACCGGCATGCCGATCCCCGGGTATTACAACCTGGCGGACCGTGGCCAGCAGTTGAACGCGCAACTGAGCGACAACAGCGTGAAATGGGACGTGGAAAACAGCCAGGCCTTGCAGCTCGGCACCACCACCGCCTACGGCCCACGGCTGCTGGCACCGCTGCTGCCGGTGCTGCGTGAGGTGGTCAAGGACCCGGCGCAGTTGAAGCTGGTGGAGCAACTGGCAGCCTGGAAAGGCGATTACCCGCTGGACTCCACCAGTGCCACGCTGTTCAACCAGTTCCTGTTCAACCTCACTGACGCGGCGTTCCACCCGAAACTGGGCGATGGGATGTTCAAGACCTTGCTCACCACTCGGGTAGTGGACGCAGCCTTGCCGCGCCTGGCCGCTTCAGCGGATTCGCCGTGGTGGGATGGCCACCGCGCCGAGACCGTCAAGCTTGCCTGGGACAACAGCCTGCAACACCTCAAGGCGACCTTTGGTGAGGATCCATCGCAGTGGCAATGGGGCAAGGCCCACACCCTGACCCACGGCCATCCACTGGGCTCGCAGAAGCCGTTGGACAAGATCGTCAACGTAGGCCCGTTTGCCGCTCCCGGCACCCATGAAGTGCCCAACAACCAATCCGCACAGATCGGCCCGGCGCCGTGGCCGGTGACGTACGGGCCGTCGACCCGGCGCCTGATTGATTTCGCCGATGCCGCACATGGGCTGACCATCAACCCGGTCGGGCAGAGTGGTGTGCCGTTCGACAAGCACTATTCCGATCAGGCGGAAACGTACATCGAAGGCGGGTATGAGCAGGCGCATTTCAATGATGAGGAAGTGACGGCGAATACCCGCAGTACGCTCAAGCTATTGCCGGCCCGGACACCGCAATAACTGAAGAAACAAAAAATCAATGTGGGAGCGGGCTTGCTCGCGAATGCGGTGGATCAGTCAATACATCTGGTGACTGACACTCCGCATTCGCGAGCAAGCCCGCTCCCACATTTTGATTTGCGTTGTTGCTTCTAGCGGGTACGCAGCCGCCCCGGCGCCTCACCGTAGGTTTCCTTGAATTTCTTGCTGAACGCCGCCTGGGATTGATACCCCGCCCGAGCGGCAATATCCGTCAGGCTCAGCCGCGACTGATGCAGCAGGTTGAACGCCAGCTCCATGCGCAACTGCGTCAGCAACACCCACGGCGACACGCCCGCCACTTTGACAAACCCACGCATGAAGGTCGCCCGGGACATCGACGCGGCGCTGGCCAGGCTGTCGATGGTCCACTCATGCCCAGGATCCGCCAGCATCGCCTGCCAGGCCTTGCCCAGGCGTTTGTCGGTCAACAAGGCAAAGGTGCCCGCCACCGGCGCTTGCTGCGTCAGCCATGCCCGCAGGATCAGGGTGAACAACGCCGACGACAGCGCATCAATGAAAAACCGCGCCCCCAGCCGCTGCCCGTCCGCCTCGCTGCGCAGCAGTGCGATCAATGCCGCCAGCTGCCCATCGGCCTGCCATTGCCGGCTGGACACCACCAGGTAGTCCGGCAACGCACTGAACAACAACGACTGGCGGTTGTAGCGAAAGCTGCCGCAGAGCATGTCCACGTCCGGCTGCTCACCGCCCAGGCGATGGATCGGCAGCAAGCCGCCTTCGATCACGGTCTGCGCCACCGGCTTTACCCGCGCGCCCTGGCTGCGCACCAGGTGCGTCGCGCCACCGGGCATCAACAGGATGTCGCCCTCCTCCAGCGTCACCTGCTGCCCGCCGGACAATTCGGCGCGGCAGGTGCCCGCCAGCACAATGTGATACGGCGCCACGCCCAGCGGCTCGGGCTCGTGGTCCATGGCCCAGGCGCCCTGGAACTGGCAACGCAGGTCCAGGCTGCCCTGCAGGTTGGCCAACGCGATGAGGGTGTCGATGGAGTTCATTTGCGAGCATCGGTCAAAAAGGTGAGTGGATCGAACAAAAGCGCCAAACCTGAACCGCGCACACTGGCTTCACACCCAACCCGTTCAGGAGTTAACACGATGTTCAATAACTGGTCCGACTTGCTGCCTACCGTGAAGAAAGCCTTTGGCGCGCTGGGCAAGAGCAACCCGAAGATGGTCAAAGCCTACATGGCGCTGGGGGAAGCAGCCGAGGAAAATGACGTCCTGGATGCCAAGACCCGCGAGCTGATTTCCATCGCCGTGGCCATCACCACCCGCTGTGACGGCTGCATCGGCGTGCATGCCGACGCGGCAATCAAGGCCGGCGCCACCCGCGAAGAAGTGGCCGCGACCCTGGCCACCGCAATCTCGCTGAATGCCGGCGCGGCGTATATCTACTCGCTGCGCGCCCTGGAAGCCTATGACACGCTCAAACCGGCGCCGCAAAGTTAAGCCGGAATTGTTGCGGCGTCACGCCCAGCCGGCGATTGAACACACTGCGCATGTGCTGGGCGTCGCGAAAGCCGCATTGATACGCCACGGTCTTGAGCGGTGCGTGGGTGCTTTCGAGCATCACCCGCGCCGCATCCACCCGCGCCCGCTCGACGAACTCCGCCGGAGTGATCTGCGCTTCCCGGGCAAATACCCGCGAGAAGTTGCGCGCGCTCATGTTGGCGGCTTTGGCCAGGTCGGCGATGGTCAGGTCGCCCGTCAGGTTGGCCAATACATACAGCTGCACCAGCGCCACCGCCGAGGTGGCTTGCGCGTGGGGTGTCAGGAACGGGCTGAACTGCGACTGCCCGCCGGAACGCTGGGTGAACACCACCAGGCGCTTGGCCACGCTGAGGGCGACTTCCGGGCCGTGGTCCTGGGCCAGCAGGTACAGCGACAGGTCGATGCCCGCCGTCACCCCGGCCGAGGTGTAGAGGTTGCCGTCCTGCACATAGAGGCGGTCGGCTTCGACCTGGGCCGATGGGCATAAGGCGGCCAGATCGGCAGCGTCGCCCCAGTGGGTGGTGACGGTGCGCCCGTCCAGCAACCCGGCGCGGGCGAGCATGAAGGCACCGTTGCAGATGGAGCCGAAGCGCCGGGCTCGCGCACTGGCGTCACGCAGCCATTGATTGAACACCGGGCCGAAATCCTCGAAGGGCAACTGCGGCCCGCCGGCCATCAATAGTAAATCGTAGGGCTCGACGGCCTCGCTGAAATGCCGGTGTGCCTGCAAGGACAAGCCGTTGGAACAGGCCATGTTGCCGTGCCCCAGGCCAATCACCTCCAGCTGGTAATGCGCCTCGGGCGGCAGAAAACGGTTGGCCTCGCAGAACACATCCAGGGGCCCGGTCACGTCCAGTGACTGGACGCCGGGGAAGATCAGGATGGCGACGGTTTTGCCCATGAGCAGGAACACCTTTTTCTAACTGAATAAACACAACCCTTGTAGGAGCTGGCTTGCCGGCGATGCAGACACCTCGGTGTAGCAGGTATACCGAGGTGATGCTATCGCAGGCAAGCCAGCTCCTACATTTGATCGCGCATAGCCTTGGCGCGATATCGCGGCACATTGGCCGGGATCGCATCCTCGCCGCGATGGCCCCTTCGCGGGCGCGCGACCAGACTGGACTCATCGGCGCCAACCCCGGCGCTTTCTTGAGGAGAACGACCATGAGCACCACCATCGCCGGCATCAAGATCCCGGACAGCGCCCTGGCCAAGGCCACCACCGAATACATCCGCGACATCGAATCCGACCTGTTGTACCACCACTCCCGCCGGGTGTTCCTGTTCGGCGCATTGAGCGGCGAGCGCCAGCAGTTGGCCTATAACCCGGAGTTGCTGTACGTCGGCGCGATGTTCCACGACCTGGGCCTGGTGGAAGGTCACCGCAGTGACGACGAACGCTTTGAAGTGGACGGCGCCAACGCGGCGGCGGACTTTCTCAAGCCTTACGGGTTGAGCGATGACGACATCGAACAGGTGTGGTTGTCCATCGCCCTGCACACCACACCGGGGGTGCCCAAGCACTTGCGTCCAACCGTGGCGTTGGTGACGGCGGGCGTGGAAATGGATGTGCTGGGAATGGAGTACGCGGCGTTTACCAGCGTGCAGCGCGAAGCGGTGGTGCATGCGCATCCACGGGGTGAAGGGTTCAAGGAGTGCATCATCTGCGCGTTTGCCGACGGCCTGCGCCATCGTCCGCAGACCACGTTTGGCAACGTGAAGACCGATGTGCTGGTGGATCAGGAGCCGGGGTTCAAGCCGATGAACTTCGTCGAGGTGATTCGCAAGTCGCCTTGGACTGCTTAACCCGAATTGGAATGCAATCAAAATGTGGGAGCGGGCTTGCTCGCGAAGGCAGTGGATCAGTCAATACATCCGGTGACTGACACTGCGCTTTCGCGAGCAAGCCCGCTCCCACATTTTTGATCCGGTTTCTTCAGGGCTACCTGATTAGACCGGTGCTGGAGCCCGACGCGAATCCGCCGGCTTCTCCCAACCATCCGCAGCCGCTTCTTCAATCGCCTGCTGGATCGCTTTCTTGCGGTGCTCTTCCGCACGACGGCTGAAGAACCACACCAGGAAGGTCACGATCGACACCGCCAACAGAATCAGGCTGGCCACGGCGTTGATCTCGGGTTTAACCCCCAGGCGAACCGCCGAGAATACTTCCATCGGCAACGTGGTCGAACCCGGCCCCGACACGAAGCTGGCCAACACCAGGTCATCCAGCGACAGCGCGAACGACATCATGCCGCCCGCCGCCAGCGACGGCGCGATCATCGGGATGGTGATCAGGAAGAACACCTTCCACGGCCGCGCACCCAGATCCATGGCTGCCTCTTCAATCGACAGGTCCAGCTCACGCAAGCGCGCCGACACCACCACCGCCACATACGCCGAACAGAACGTGGTGTGGGCGATCCAGATGGTCACCAGGCCACGTTCCTGCGGCCAGCCGATCATCTGCGCCATGGCCACGAACAGCAGCAACAGCGACAGGCCGGTGATCACTTCCGGCATCACCAGCGGCGCCGTCACCAGGCCGCCGAACAGCGTGCGGCCCTTGAACTGGCTGATGCGCGTCAGCACGAACGCCGCCAATGTACCGAGTGCCACCGCCGCAATCGCGGTGTAGCAGGCGATTTCCAGGGAACGACCGACCGAGCCCATCAACTGGGTGTTGTCCAACAGGCCGACGTACCACTTGATCGACCAACCGCCCCACACCGTCACCAGTTTGGATTCGTTGAACGAGTAGATCACCAGGATCAGCATCGGCAGGTAGATGAACAGCAACCCCGCCACCAGCATGAAGCTTGAGAAACTGACGCGCTTCATATCTTGCCCTCCATCTCTTTGGCTTGGCTGCGGTTGAACAGGATGATCGGCACGATCAGGATCGCCAGCATCACCACCGCCAGGGCAGACGCCACCGGCCAGTCACGGTTGTTGAAGAATTCTTGCCACAACACTTTACCGATCATCAGGGTTTCCGGACCGCCCAGCAGTTCCGGGATCACGAACTCGCCCACCACCGGGATAAACACCAGCATGCAGCCGGCGATGATGCCGTTCTTGGACAGCGGCACGGTGATTTTCCAGAAGCTGTTGAAGGTGCTCGAACCCAGGTCCGACGCGGCTTCCAGCAGGCTCTGGTCGTGCTTCACCAGGTTGGCGTACAGCGGCAGGATCATGAACGGCAGGTACGAATAGACCACGCCGATATACACCGCAATGTTGGTGTTGAGAATCTGCAGCGGTTCGTTGATCAACCCGATGGACATCAGGAAGCCGTTGAGCAACCCGTTGTTGCTGAGGATGCCCATCCACGCATAGACCCGGATCAGGATCGCAGTCCAGGTCGGCATCATGATCAGCAGCACCAGCACGGTCTGGATTTCCTTGCGTGCGCTGGCAATGGCGTAGGCCATCGGGTAGCCGATCAGCAGGCAGAGGATGGTGCTGAAAAACGCCATCTTCAGCGAGCCCAGGTACGCCGCGATGTACAACTCGTCATCGCCCAGCATCCCGTAGTTGGCCAGGTTCAGCACCAACTGCAGTTTCTGTTCAACGAAGGTGTAGATCTCGGTGTAAGGCGGGATCGCCACGTCGGCTTCGGCAAAGCTGATCTTCAAGACGATGAAGAACGGCAGCATGAAGAACAGGAACAACCAGAGGAAAGGGATCCCGATGACCACATGCCGGCCACCGGGGGTTATTCGTTGCAGCTGGCGTTTGAACTTCTTCATGTTCATGAGCGAAGTACCACGCCGCTGTCGTCTTCCCACCACACGTACACCTGGTCGCCCCAGGTAGGGCGCTGGCCACGGCGTTCGGCATTGGCCACGAAGGATTGCACCAGCTTGCCGCTCGGCAATTCGACGTAGAACACCGAATGGCCGCCGAGGTAGGCGATGTCGTGCACCTTGCCGCTGGACCAGTTGTGCTCGCAGGTCGGCATTTCGGTGGTCACCAGCAGCTTTTCAGGGCGGATGGCGTAGGTCACCGACTTGTCTTCCACCGAAGTGGCGATGCCGTAGCCGACGTAGATATCGCGGTCCAGGTCCGGGCACTTGAGTACCGCGTGGCCTTCGGCGTCGTCCACCACCTGGGTGTCGAAGATGTTGACGTTGCCGATGAACTCGCACACCAGGCGGCTGGTCGGCGTTTCATAGATGTCGATCGGGCTGCCGATCTGGGCGATCCAGCCCAGGTGCATGATCGCGATGCGCTCGGCCATGGTCATGGCCTCTTCCTGGTCGTGGGTCACCATCACACAGGTCACGCCCACGCGCTCGATGATCTCCACCAGCTCCAGTTGCATCTGCGAACGCAGCTTCTTGTCGAGTGCGCCCATCGGCTCATCGAGCAGCAGCAGTTTCGGACGCTTGGCCAGGGAACGCGCCAGCGCCACCCGCTGACGCTGGCCGCCAGACAGCTGGTGCGGCTTGCGCTTGGCGTACTGGCTCATCTGCACCAGCTTGAGCATCTCGGCCACACGGGCGTCGACCTCGGCCTTGGGGATCTTGTCCTGCTGCAGGCCAAACGCGATGTTCTGGGCCACGGTCATGTGGGGGAACAAGGCGTAGGACTGGAACATCATGTTGATCGGCCGCTCGTACGGCGGCATGTCGGTGATGTCCACACCGTCGAGGTAAATGCGTCCTTCCGTTGGGCGCTCGAAGCCTGCGAGCATGCGCAGCAAGGTGGATTTGCCCGAACCCGATCCGCCGAGCAAGGCGAAGATTTCGCCTTTCTTGATTTCCAGGGACACATCGTCCACCGCAATCGTCTCGTCGAACTTCTTCGTGACCCGGTCGATTTTGACCAGCACCTTTTTCGGTGTCTGGTCGCCCTCGAGGGCTTTCTTATAGGCGCCGGAGGCAACTGCCATTTACGAAACTCCCAGAATAAAAAGAGTGCAGCTCGCCCAATACGGGCCAGCCTTGGATAGTTTGAGCGTTAAGCCTTACTTGCCCGTCTTGACCTTGGTCCAGCTACGGGTCATCAAACGTTGCACTTTCGGGGGTAGCTCGAAGTTGACAAAAGTCCGGTCGAGAACCGCCTGCGGTGGGTAAACCGCTTCGTCGGTGCGTATCGATTGCTCCATCAGTTTGTCCGCCCCTGGGTTAGGGTTGGCGTAACCGACGTAATCACTGACCTGAGCGATCACTTCAGGTTTCAGCAAATAGTTGATGAAGGCGAGGGCCTCTTTGACGTTGGTGGCATCCTTGGGGATGGCCAGCACGTCAAACCACAGGTTGCCGCCTTCTTTCGGAATCACGTAGGCGATGTTCACGCCTTTGCCCGCCTCGGCTGCACGAGCCTTGGCCTGGAACACATCACCGGAGAAGCCGGCCGCCACGCAGATGTTGCCGTTGGCCAGGTCCGAGATGTATTTGGAAGAATGGAAGTAGGTCACGTAGGGACGCACTTTCAGGAGTTTCTCTTCAGCCTTCTTGTAGTCTTCAGGGTTGGTGCTGTTGGGGTTGAGGCCCATGTAGTTGAGCACCGCCGGCAGCATTTCATCCGCCGAGTCCATGAACGACACACCGCAACTCGCCAGCTTCTTCATGTTTTCCGGCTCGAACAGCACGGCCCAGGAATCGATCTTGTCGACGCCCAGCACTTCTTTGACTTTATCTACGTTGTAACCAATACCGTTGGTGCCCCACAGATACGGCACGGCGTACTGGTTGCCCGGATCGTTCTTTTCCAGGCGCTTGAGCAACGCCGGGTCGAGGTTGGCGTAGTTGGTCAGTTGCGATTTGTCGATTTTCTGGAACGCCCCGGCCTTGATCTGCTTGCCAAGGAAGTGGTTAGACGGCACTACCACGTCATACCCGGTACGCCCGGCAAGTAACTTGCCTTCCAGGGTTTCGTTGGAATCAAACACGTCATAGACCGGCTTGATGCCGGTGGCCTTTTCAAAGTTGGCCAGGGTGTCCGGGCCGATGTAGTCCGACCAGTTATAAATATGCACAGTCGGGGCGGCCTGCACGCTGACAGCCAGCGTGATACCTGCACCCACCAGCAAGGCTTTGCGAAATAAAGAAATTGGCAAGTGGAGGTCCTCTTAAATAGTTGGGCCCGAAGTTGTTGCCCGGCAACAAAACCGGCGCGCAACTTACCCTCGATAAACCGATCCGGCAAAACTTTCTGTCATTTAATTGTTTCGCTAACCACCGCGCGCATCGCGGCAGTTAGCAAAACAGGTATCAAAGCGGCTTTACTTGCCCGATTTGATTTTGGTCCAGCTGCGGGTCATTTCCCGCTGAGTAGCAGCCGGCAAGTCAGCAATGGCATACAGCTTGGCTTGCACGTCCGCTGGCGGATAAATGCCTGGGTCGCTGGTGATGTCTTTGTCGACCAACGCGGTAGCTTTCTCGTTACCGTTCGGGAAACGTACGCTGTTGGTAATGCCCGCCATGACTTCCGGCTTCAGCAGGTAGTTCATGAACTTGTAGGCAGCGTCGACGTTCTCGGCATCTTTAGGGATGGCGACCATGTCATAGAAGCTGCCGGCACCTTCTTTCGGAATGTCGTAGGCAACCTTGACCTTGCCACCGGCTTCAGCCGCGCGGGACTTGGCCTGTTGCACGTCACCCGAATAACCCACGGCTACGCAGATGTTGCCGTTGGCCAGGTCGGAAATGTACTTGGACGAGTGGAAGTAGCCGATCGAAGGACGCAGCTTGAGGAACAGGGCCTCGGCTTGCTTGAGGTCTTCCTTCTTCTGGGTGTCGGTCGGCAGGCCCAGGTAATGCAGTGCCACTGGCAGCATTTCGGTTGGCGAGTCGAGGAAGCTCACACCGCAGCCTTTGAGCTTGGCGAGGTTTTCCGGCTTGAGGATGGTGTCCCACGAGTCGATCTTGTCGATGCCCAGTGCGGCCTTGACCTTCTCCGGGTTGTAGCCGATGCCGATCGAGCCCCACATGTACGGGAAGGCGTGCTTGTTGTCCGGGTCGCTGATGGACACGGCTTTAAGCAGGGACTTGTTCAGGTTGTCGTAGTTCGACAGCTTGGACTTGTCCAGTTCCTGGTAAACACCGGCCTTGATCTGCTTGGCGAGGAAGTTGTTCGACGGCACGACAATGTCGTAGCCGGACTTGCCTGCCAGCAACTTGGCTTCCAGGGTTTCGTTGGAGTCGAACACGTCATAGACCACCTTGATCCCGGACTCTTTTTCAAAGTTCGCGATGGTGTCCGGTGCGATGTAGTCGGACCAGTTATAAACGTGCAGCACTTTATCGTCGGCGTTTGCCGCGCCTGCCATGGCCCCCATCAGGGACAAGGCCAGGAGGGTCTTGCCAGCGTTCTTCAAACCTAATGCCTTCATTCGGTCATGCTCCAATTTTTTCTTTTTTGGGCCACGTTCGTTCTTTACTTACAACGTGTTTCGCAGCCCGTCTAAGGGCGACAAAACAGGGCGACAGTCTGGCAAGTTCAGGGGCCGGCTTTCAACCAATGCCCCGCTTTTCTAACACCCCAGAAGCAGCGCCCGACAGGCGCTGCGTTCTGAGCCTAGCATTTAGCCCTGCAATGCCGCCAAAGTCAGGTCCAGGCAGTGCCGCGCCTTGGTCACCAACTCGTCTATCTCGGCCTTGCTGATCACCAACGGTGGCGAAATGATCATGGTGTCGCCCACGGCGCGCATGATCAGGCCATTCTCGAAGCAGAACGTGCGGCAGATCATGCCAACACCACGGCCTTCATAACGCTTGCGCGTTGCCTTGTCCTGAACCAGTTCGATGGCACCGAGCATGCCCACACCGCGAACTTCACCCACCAGCGGGTGATCAGCCAGTTCCCTCAAACGCTTTTGCAAATAGGGTGCCGTTTCGTCGTGCACGTGCTTAACAATTTGTTCATCGCGCATGATGCGGATGTTTTCCAGGGCTACCGCTGCCGCCACCGGGTGACCGGAATAGGTGAAGCCGTGGTTGAAATCACCGCCTTCGTTCAGCACGGCGACCACTTCGTCGCGCACGATCAGGCCACCCATCGGGATGTAGCCGGAGGTCAGGCCCTTGGCGATGGTCATCATGTCGGGCTTGAGGCCGTAGAAATCGCTACCGAACCACTCACCGGTGCGGCCAAACCCACAGATCACTTCGTCAGCCACGAACAGAATGTCGTACTTGGCGAGGATTTCCTTGATGCGCGGCCAGTAGCTGTCTGGCGGCACGATCACGCCACCGGCACCCTGGATCGGCTCGGCAATAAAGGCACCGACGTTGTCCACGCCCAGTTCCAGGATCTTCTCTTCCAACTGGTTGGCCGCCCACACGCCGAATTCTTCCGGGCTCATGTCGCCGCCTTCGCCGAACCAGTAAGGCTGGGCGATGTGGACGATGCCCGGGATCGGCAAGTCGCCTTGTTCATGCATATAAGTCATGCCGCCGAGGCTGGCGCCGGCCACGGTTGAACCGTGGTAGCCATTCTTGCGGCTGATGATGGTTTTCTTGTTCGGCTGGCCTTTGATCGCCCAGTAGTGGCGGACCATACGCAGCATGGTGTCGTTGCCTTCGGAGCCGGAGCCGGTGAAAAACACGTGGTTCATGCCCTGCGGGGCGATATCGGAGATGGCTTTGGCCAGTTCCAGCACCGGCGGGTGGGCGGTCTGGAAGAACAGGTTGTAGTAAGGCAGTTCTTTCATCTGCTTGGCGGCCGCATCAGCCAGTTCATCGCGACCGTAACCGATCGCCACGCACCACAGGCCGGCCATGCCGTCGAGAATCTTGTTGCCTTCGCTGTCCCACAGGTAAACGCCGTGGGCTTTGGTGATGATCCGTGGGCCTTTCTCTTTCAATTGCTTGAAGTCGCTGAACGGCGCCAGGTGGTGATCGCTGCTCAAGGCTTGCCATTCACGGGTTTGCGGGTTGTTGCTGGACATACCAATCTCCTAGATGTTTCAGGTGAGGGCGCGCCGTTTGAAGGGCGCGCCCGGCGCATCAGACGGCAAAGAGCAGGAATTCCCGCTCCCACGAACTGATCACGCGCTTGAAGTTTTCATGCTCGGCCCGCTTGACCGCGACGTAGCCTGTGATGAATTTGTGACCCAGGTATTTCTCGATGGTCTTGCTGTTTTCCATGCGTTCCAGGGCGTCTTCGATGGTCAGCGGCAGGCGCAGGTTGCGGCGCTCGTAACCACGGCCCACCACCGGCGCGCTTGGGCTGATGCCTTCGACCATGCCGATGTAGCCACACAGCAAGCTGGCGGCGATCGCCAGGTACGGGTTGGCGTCGGCACCGGGCAGGCGGTTTTCCACCCGACGGTTTTGTGGGCCGGCGTCCGGAACCCGCAGGCCAACGGTGCGGTTCTCTTCGCCCCACTCCACGTTGACCGGCGCCGAGGTGTCGGGCAGGAAGCGGCGGAACGAGTTGACGTTAGGGGCGAACAGCGGCAACAGCTCGGGGATGAATTTCTGCAGGCCGCCGATGTGGTGCAGGAACAGCTCGCTCTTGGTCCCGTCTTCATTGGAGAACACGTTCTTGCCGGTGGCGATATCGATGATGCTCTGGTGTAGGTGCATTGCGCTGCCGGGCTCGCCGGTCATGGGCTTGGCCATGAAGGTGGCCGCCACGTCGTGCTTGAGCGCCGCTTCGCGCATGGTGCGCTTGAACACCAGGATCTGGTCGGCCAGGGACAGTGCGTCGCCGTGACGGAAGTTGATTTCCATCTGCGCCGTGCCGTCTTCGTGGATCAACGTGTCGAGGTCCAGTTCCTGCAATTCGCACCAGTCGTAGACGTCTTCGAACAACGGGTCGAATTCGTTGGCCGCTTCTATAGAGAAGGACTGGCGGCCGGTCTCCGGGCGACCGGAACGGCCAATCGGCGGTTGCAGCGGGAAGTCCGGGTCTTCGCAGCGCTTGGTCAGGTAGAACTCCATCTCCGGCGCCACGATGGGCTGCCAGCCCTTGTCGGCATAGAGCTTGAGGACTTTCTTGAGCACGTTGCGCGGCGACAGCTCGATCGGGTTGCCTTGCTTGTCGTAGGTGTCGTGGATCACCTGGGCCGTAGGCTCTATGGCCCAGGGCACGAGGTACACCGCGTTCTCGTCCGGGCGGCAGATCATGTCGATGTCGGCCGGGTCGAGCAATTCGTAATAGATGTCGTCTTCGACATAGTCGCCGGTCACGGTCTGCAACAGAACGCTTTCGGGCAGGCGCATGCCTTTTTCGGCGATGAACTTGTTGGTCGGCGAGATCTTGCCCCGGGTGATGCCGGTGAGGTCGCCAATCATGCATTCGACTTCTGTGATCTTGTGGTCTTTCAACCAATCGGTGAGCTGGTCGAGGTTGTTACTCATAAATGCCTCTGGGCTGTGTTTCCTGACATCCATTAAAGGTCAGGCGTAAGTTGACGCAGCATCCGCGTCGCGTTGCATCACCCGCTTTCGACAGGCATTGCCAAATGCCTGGAAGATTGCGAGGTAGTGCGGGTTAGAGCTTACCTGCCATTCGGGGTGCCATTGCACTCCTAAAGCAAAAGCCTTGCCCGCGGGCACTGAAAAGCCTTCGATCAGGCCATCCGGCGCGGTGGCCTCGACCTGGAAACCGGCCGCCAGGCGATCAATGCCCTGTGAATGAATCGAGTTGACCTGGATCGTCGACGGCAAGCCCAGGCTTGCCAATACCCCATTCGGGGAGATGGTTACCGGATGTGCCGGGCCGTACTGGATGTCCAGCGGCTGGGTGTCGTCTTCGCGGTGATCCATCATGCCCGGCACTTCATGAACCTTCTGGTGCAGGCTACCGCCAAACGCCACGTTCATTTCCTGGAAGCCACGGCAAATCCCCAGTACCGGAACACCGGCCGCTATGGCTGCACGCAGCAGCGGCAGGGTGGTTTGGTCCCGTGCAGAATCATGAGCAGTCCCGGGCGCGCTGGCCGGACCGTCGTAGTGAAAGGGTTCGATATTGGAAGGTGAGCCGGTAAATAGAATGCCGTCCAGGCCGTCAAGAATATTGGCCGGGTCGAGCAGATCCGCCAGGGACGGAATAATCAACGGCAAGCCCTTGGCAGCGGTGGCCACTGCACGGACGTATTTGTCGCCACTGATGTGATAAGCATGCAGACCGACCTGTTTGGAGCAGGCGGTGACGCCGATTAACGGCAGGCGAGACATGAAGCACCCCGGTATTATTGCTGTTATGGGTTTGAATCGAGCTTAGCCTTGTTCATTTTTTTACACAACACCCCCGTAAAAAATACAACACGGCCCGCTCAAACGTGCTGGTTCCAAGAGCCCCAATCCCAAAAAATTGCCCCAAAAAGCCCCAAAAAAGCCCTCACGGCGCTTTTTTAGGGCAAAAAAGGCCTCGCTTGACTTCGGCATGCCGTTCGGGTTGACTGAAACCCGAAGAGATCAATGATTGATATTTTTAACAACAAAGGTGTTGCATCATGTCGGTACCCCCGCGTGCCGTTCAGCTTAACGAAGCGAACGCGTTCCTTAAGGATCATCCTGAGGTTCTGTACGTAGACCTTCTAATTGCGGATATGAATGGTGTGGTGCGCGGCAAGCGCATCGAACGCACCAGCCTCCACAAGGTTTACGAGAAGGGCATTAACCTGCCTGCCTCTCTATTTGCCCTGGATATCAACGGCTCAACGGTGGAAAGCACCGGCCTGGGTCTGGACATCGGTGATGCTGACCGAATCTGTTATCCAATCCCCGACACCCTGTGCAATGAACCCTGGCAAAAGCGCCCAACCGCGCAACTGCTGATGACCATGCACGAACTCGAAGGTGAACCTTTCTTCGCCGATCCTCGCGAAGTACTCCGCCAAGTTGTAAGCAAATTTGACGACCTCGGTCTGACCATCTGCGCCGCATTCGAGCTGGAGTTCTACCTGATTGACCAGGAGAACGTGAATGGCCGGCCACAACCGCCCCGCTCGCCGATCTCCGGCAAACGCCCGCACTCGACACAGGTCTACCTGATCGACGACCTCGACGAATACGTCGACTGCCTCCAGGACATTCTGGAAGGTGCAAAAGAGCAAGGCATCCCTGCCGACGCCATCGTCAAGGAAAGTGCCCCGGCGCAGTTCGAAGTGAACCTGCACCACGTTGCCGACCCTATAAAGGCCTGCGACTACGCGGTACTGCTCAAGCGCTTGATCAAGAACATCGCCTACGACCATGAGATGGACACCACCTTCATGGCCAAGCCTTACCCGGGCCAGGCAGGCAACGGCCTACACGTGCACATTTCGATCCTGGACAAGGACGGCAAGAACATCTTTGCCAGCGAGGATCCCGAGCAGAACGCCGCATTGCGTCACGCGATCGGCGGTGTGCTGGAGACCCTACCCGCCCAAATGGCGTTCCTGTGCCCTAACGTCAACTCCTACCGTCGTTTCGGCGCACAGTTTTACGTGCCGAACTCGCCGTGCTGGGGCCTGGATAACCGCACCGTGGCGATTCGCGTACCGACCGGCTCGTCCGACGCCGTACGTATCGAACACCGTGTGGCCGGGGCTGATGCCAACCCTTACCTGCTGATGGCTTCGGTATTGGCGGGCGTGCATCACGGCCTGACCAACAAGATCGAGCCTGGCGCACCGGTGGAAGGCAACAGCTACGAGCAGAACGAACAGAGCCTGCCGAACAACCTGCGTGATGCACTGCGCGAGTTGGACGACAGCGAGGTGATGGCCAAGTACATCGATCCTAAATACATCGATATCTTCGTCGCCTGTAAGGAAAGTGAGCTGGAGGAGTTCGAACACTCCATCTCCGACCTTGAGTACAACTGGTACCTGCATACCGTGTAAGCGGTTGCCGGGCTAAAAAGAACGCCGCAGGCCTTTGGCCTACGGCGTTTTTTTATGGCTGTTGTGGCGAGGGAGCCTGCTCCCGCCGGGCTGCGAAGCGGCCCCAATAAGAACACCGGGTTCTTTCAGGCGGAACCGAGGTGCAGGTCTTGGGCCTGCTGCGCAGTCCAGCGGGAGCAAGCTCCCTCGCCACAGGGTATGGATCATCCAGTGGCTCTGCGTACAATGCCCGCTGCCCTGTAGGAGACTTCAATGAATCGCCCTGCCACTCCTCGCAAACCCCGCGCCCGCAGCCAGGCCCGGATCGACGCGATCCTCGATGCCGCCCGCACCTTGCTGGCCGCCGAAGGCGTGGCCAGCCTGTCGATCTACAGCGTGGCCGAGCGGGCGCAGATTCCACCGTCATCGGTGTATCACTTCTTCGCCAGCGTGCCGGCGTTGCTGGAGGCGCTGACCGCTGACGTTCATGCGGCCTTTCGCGCGGCCATTCAGGCGCCCATCGATCATGATTCACTCAAGCACTGGCGCGACCTGTCCTGCGTGGTGGAGCAGCGCATGCTCAGCATCTACAGCAACGACGCCGCCGCCCGCCAATTGATCCTGGCCCAGCACGGGTTGACCGAAGTGACACAGGCCGACCGCCAGCACGACCTGGAGCTGGGAAACCTGATGTTTGAGGTGTTCAACCGGCACTTCGAGGTGCCGAGCCTGCCCGCCGATGTCGACGTGTTTGCCCTGGCCCTGGAACTGAGCGACCGCGTCTACGCGCGCTCGGTGCATCAGCATGGGCAAATCACCCCGCGCATGGCCGAGGAAGGCATGCGGGTGTTTGATGCGTATGTGGGGCTTTATCTGCCGGCGTTCTTGCCCAAGCGGGTGGCTGCGCTCTGATTTTTTGTTGCCTGTCCGGGCCTCTTCGCGAGCAAGCCCGCTCCCACATTCGACCGTATTCCAAAGGTAGCACTCGGTCAAATGTGGGAGCGGGCTTGCTCGCGAAAGCAATCTTGAGAACGACAAAAACCCCGACAGGCTTTCACCTTCGGGGTTTGTGCGAACCATTGATCACAACTTGGCGATCGACACCTCGGTGGATTTCACGAAGGCAATCACTTCACTGCCGATCACCAGTTCCAGCTCTTTCACCGAGCGGGTGGTGATCACGGAAGTGACGATGCCGGACGCGGTCTGTACGTCGATTTCCGACAGCACGTCGCCTTCGACGATTTCCTTGATGGTGCCTTTGAACTGGTTACGCACGTTGATGGCTTTGATAGTCATGGTCGTTCTTCCTGTGTAAGACAAGTGAGTTATTGAGCCCAACGCAATTGCGTAGGCAGCGGTGAAACAGGTTCGGGTTCCGGCGGGGTGCCGGGCAGCGACAACACACGGTTAAGCACTTCGGTTTCCAGCGCCGCCAGGCGGTGGGAGCCACGCACCCGCGGACGTGGGAGTTCCACGTGCAGGTCGAGGCCGATTTCGCCGTCTTCGATCAAAATCACCCGGTCGGCAATGGCCACGGCTTCGCTGACGTCGTGGGTCACCAGCAACACGGTGAAGCCGTGCTTCTGCCAGAGGTTCTCGATCAGTTGCTGCATCTCGATCCGGGTCAGGGCATCCAGCGCCCCCAGCGGTTCGTCCAGCAGCAACAGGCGCGGTTGGTGGATCAGGGCGCGGGCCAGGGCCACGCGCTGCTTCTGGCCACCGGACAACGCCGCCGGCCACTCATTGGCGCGCTCGGCCAGGCCGACCGCTTCCAGCGCTTCCAGTGCCTGCGGGCGCCAGTTGCCCTTGAGGCCAAGACCCACGTTGTCGATGATCTTTTTCCACGGCAGCAGGCGCGCTTCCTGGAACATCAACCGCGTGTCTTCAATCGCTTCGCTCAGCGGCGCGGAGCCGGCGAGCAGTTCGCCGCCGCTGGCTTTGTCCAGCCCGGCCAGCAGGCGCAGCAAGGTACTTTTGCCGCAGCCACTGCGGCCCACGACCGCCACGAATTGACCGGCAGGAATATGCAGGTCGATTTCCTTCAGCACTTCCCGCGCGCCGAAAGCCTTGCGCAACTTGCGCACTGCCAGGGGAATGCCCCGCAGCAGGCGTGGAGGTTGTTGAGCGGTCATGCCGCACCTCCTTTATTCACTTGATAAGCCGGGTGCCAGCGCAGCCAGACTCGCTCCAGGCCTCGCGCCGCCAGGTCTGCCAGCTTGCCGAGGACCGCGTAAAGCACGATCGCCAGAACCACCACGTCGGTCTGCAGGAATTCCCGGGCGTTCATCGCCAGGTAGCCGATACCGGAACTGGCGGAGATGGTTTCCGCGACGATCAACGTCAGCCACATAAAGCCCAGCGCGAAGCGCACGCCCACCAGAATCGAAGGCAAGGCGCCCGGCAAAATCACTTGGCGAAACAGGCTGAAACCGGACAGGCCATAACTGCGGGCCATTTCCACCAGCGCCGGGTCGACGTTGCGGATGCCGTGGTAAGTATTGAGATAGATCGGGAACAGCGTGCCGAGGGCGACCAGGAATATCTTCGCCGTCTCGTCGATGCCGAACCACAGGATCACCAGCGGGATCAGCGCCAGGTGCGGCACGTTGCGGATCATCTGCACCGAGCTGTCCAGCAGGCGTTCACCCCAGGTCGACAGGCCGGTGATAAACCCCAGGGTCAGGCCGATGCTGCCGCCGATCACAAAGCCCAGGCCCGCACGCCAGCCGCTGATGGCCAGGTGGGTCCAGATTTCGCCGCTGCGCACCAGGCTGACACCCGCTTCGATCACCGCGCTGGGTGCCGGCAGAATGCGCGTCGACAACCAGCCGGCCGAGACGGACAGCTGCCATACCGCCAGCAACAGGATCGGCAGCGCCCAGGGCGCCAATCGATGACTTAACTTTTCAAGGTTCATGGCGGCGCCTCAGCTCTGGGACGCAGCTTTGGGAAGAATGTCGTTGGCGACCATTTCGCCGAACGGGCTGACGTAGCCGGCGCCTTTCGGCAACTCGGGACGCTCGATGTCCAGGTGCGGGAACAGCAACTCCGCTACGCGATACGACTCTTCCAGGTGTGGATAGCCGGAGAAGATAAAGGTATCGATACCGAGGTCCGCGTATTCCTTCACCCGCGCGGCCACGGTCGGGCCATCGCCAACCAGTGCCGTGCCGGCGCCACCACGTACCAGGCCTACGCCCGCCCACAGGTTGGGGCTGACTTCCAGATTGTCGCGGCTGCCGCCGTGCAAGGCGGCCATGCGTTGCTGGCCTACGGAATCAAAGCGCGACAACGACGCCTGGGCGCGGGCGATGGTTTCATCGTCCACGTGGGAGATCAGTTTGTCGGCGGCCTGCCAGGCTTCGGCGTTGGTTTCACGCACGATCACATGCAGGCGAATGCCGAAGCGCAGGGTACGTCCGAGCTTGGCGGCCTTGGCGCGAACCTGTGCAATCTTTTCCGCCACCGCAGCCGGAGGCTCGCCCCAGGTCAGGACCATTTCCACTTGTTCGGCTGCCAGGTCCTGGGCCGCTTCGGAGGAGCCACCGAAATACAGCGGCGGGCGCGGTTGCTGGATCGGCGGATAGAGCAACTTGGCGCCTTTGACGCTGATGTGCTGGCCGTCGTAATCGACGGTCTCGCCTTCCAGTACGCGGCGCCAGATGCGGGTGAACTCCACCGACGCCTGGTAACGCTCTTCATGGCTCAGGAACAAACCGTCGCCGGCCAATTCATCCGGGTCTCCACCGGTCACCAGGTTGAACAACGCGCGGCCGCCGGACAGACGATCCAGGGTCGCGGCCTGACGCGCAGCCACTGTCGGGGAAATGATCCCGGGGCGCAGCGCGACAAGGAATTTCAAGCGTTGGGTCACCGGGATCAGCGACGCCGCCACCAGCCACGAATCTTCGCAGGAGCGGCCGGTGGGGATCAGTACCCCGCCGAAGCCAAGGCGGTCGGCCGCCTGGGCCACTTGCTGCAGATAACCGTGATCAACGGCGCGAGCGCCTTCGGCGGTGCCAAGGTAATGGCCGTCGCCGTGGGTAGGCAGAAACCAGAAAATATTGAGGCTCATGGAGTTGTCTCCTGAAGAAGTCGGATTACGGCGCTTTGGCAACGGCGGCAGGTGGTGTCCAGATCACGTCCTTGATGCTCAAGGGTTTGGGGATCAATTTGAGTTGGTAGAAGCTGTCGGCGATTTTCTGCTGCGCCGCGATCACTTCAGGCGTCAGGAACTGCGCACCGTAGCCCTGGCGTTTTACCGAGGTCAGGGTGATGTCGGCCGGCAGGCCCAGCAGCGGAGCAACTTGTTCGGTGACTTGTTCCGGGTTGGCCTTGGACCATTCGCCCACGGCGCGGACTTCTTCCACCAGCGTCTTGATCACTTCAGGGTGTTTTTCGGCGTACGGCTTGGTGGCCAGGTAGAACTGATGGTTGTCGGCAATGCCGGTGCCGTCACGCAGGGTGCGGGCTTGCAGTTGCTTCTCGGCGGCTGCCTGGTACGGGTCCCAGATCACCCAGGCATCGACGCTGCCACGCTCGAACGCGGCGCGGGCATCGGCGGGCGGCAGGAACACGGTCTGCACGTCGGTGTATTTCAGGCCGGCATCTTCCAGGGCACGTACCAGCAGGTAATGCACGTTGGAGCCTTTATTGAGGACGACTTTCTTGCCCTTGAGGTCTTGCACCGATTTGATTGGCGAGTCTTTCGGTACCAGGATCGCTTCGCTGGTAGGCGCCGGCGGTTCATAGGCGACGTAGAGCAGATCGGCACCGGCAGCCTGGGCGAACACTGGCGGGGTTTCACCCGTCACGCCGAAGTCGATGGAGCCTACGTTCAATCCTTCCAGCAACTGCGGGCCGCCGGGAAACTCGGTCCACTGCACTTGCACGCCCTGCTCGGCCAGGCGCTTTTCCAGCGAGCCCTTGGCCTTGAGCAGCACCAGGGTGCCGTATTTCTGATAGCCGATCCGCAAGGTTTCGGCGGCCTGGGCTTGAACAATGGCGCCGAAGGACACAGCCGCAGCAAACAGTGCGACCAGACCACGACGCAAGATGACAGTGCGCATGGCGCTCTCTCCAAATATACGATTAGGGGGTTGGCTGCACCTGCTTGGCCGTTGGCGGCTGAGTAAGGTGAGTAGTACTTGTCGAATTCAGGTAAAGCTGGGTAAGGCTTAAATGCTCCAGCGAGCACTCAACAAACGTTCATTCAACACATTGGGGTCAAGGGGTTTCGGGCGGCGGGCCATGGCGCTGTAGAACGTCTCCAAAGCCTCGCTCAAGCGTTGTTCCAGCACCGGCACCAGTTGCGCCTGGGCGCTGCCTTCGCCGTAGGCGATCTGGCTGTCTTCGGCGAAAATCCCGTGGAGCAATTCCTGGGCTTTCAATGCCGACAGCACCGGCTTCAGCGCGTAGTCCACCGCGAGCATGTGGGCGATGCTGCCGCCGGTGGCCATCGGCAACACTATTTTGTGGGCCAGGGCGCGTTCAGGCAGCAGGTCGAGGATGGTTTTCAGCGCGCCGGAAAACGAAGCCTTGTACACCGGCGTGGCAATCACCAGGCCATCGGCGTTCGCCACTTGCTGCAACAGGTCGATGATTTTCGGGCTATCGAACCGCGCGTGCAGCAAGTCTTCGGCCGGGAAGTCCCGTATCTGATAACTCACCACTTCCACGCCTTGTTGCTGCAACCAGTTGCGGGTGTGATCCAGCAAGACCCCGGACCGGGAACGTTGGCTGGGGCTACCACCAAGTGTTACGACCAGCATGTAGGAAATTCCTTTGGAAAGTGTCGGCGGTTCGCTATGTGGCGATGGCGCCAAGATGGGACAGACCATATCAGCCAATTTATATATCTATAAATCTTATTTTTTCATTTGTTTATTCTTTAAATGCATATGCTGCCGACTAAATCGCAGGCATAAAAAAAGGCCGTCGAAACGGCCTTAAAACCCCTGCTATGTGAGACTTGAAATGCGCGCAAGTGTGGGAGCGGGCTTGCTCGCGAAAGCGGTGTGTCATTCAAAGATGCATCAACTGACAGTGCGCATTCGCGAGCAAGCCCGCTCCCACATGTGGTTGTGTGTCAGCGATTCGGTTGAGGGGTGAGCCGCAGGTACGGCTTCACCGCCCGGTAACCCTTCGGAAAGCGTTTCTTGATCTCTTCCTCGTCCTTGAGCGACGGCACTATCACCACTTCGTCACCGTCCTGCCAGTTGGCCGGGGTCGCGACTTTGTGGTTGTCGGTCAGTTGCAGCGAGTCGATCACCCGCAGGATTTCGTGGAAGTTGCGACCGGTGCTGGCCGGGTAGGTGATGGTCAGGCGAATCTTTTTGTTCGGATCAATCACGAACAGCGAACGCACGGTAAGGGTGTCACTGGCATTCGGGTGGATCAGGTCGTACAGGTCGGAGACCTTGCGGTCAGCGTCGGCCAGGATCGGGAAGTTGACGATGGTGTTCTGGGTTTCGTTGATGTCTTCGATCCACTTGTGGTGGGAGTCCACCGGGTCCACCGACAGCGCAATGGCCTTGACGCCCCGCTTGGCGAATTCATCCTTGAGCTTGGCGGTGAAACCCAGCTCGGTGGTGCACACCGGGGTGAAGTCCGCCGGGTGGGAAAACAGCACGCCCCAGCTATCGCCCAGCCACTCGTGGAAGCGAATCTTGCCGGCGCTGGAATCCTGTTCAAAGTCGGGGGCGATGTCGCCCAGTCTGAGGCTCATGGTGTGGCTCCTGATGAGTGCTTATGGAGCCCACTGTGCCTGTGTCGCGGATTATTTAAAAAGAATAAATATCGATTTATCTAGACGATAAAGGAATATTAAAAATCTGTTCATTGGACTTGGCAACGGGCGTGGATCAACATCCGCTTCAAGGTTCGAGAAGGCCTTGAGACGCTGTACAAAGAGGGGTTCAGGACGGGCTTGCGGGGGTTGAGCCCGGCTTGAAAAGTAAAGCACCCTGCCCGGCATTGCGCCGGGCAAGGTTTTACGCTCTTACTTGAACGCGTAGGTGTAGCTGAGGATTACGCGGTTTTCGTCCTGGGAACGGGTGTTCGCCAGGTCGGTACGCCACATCGCGTTTTTCCAGGCAACGCCCAGGTTTTTCAGCGGACCTTCTGGAACAACGTAAGCCAGGGTCAGGTCGCGTTCCCACTCGTTACGCTCGCCGACGGTGGTGTCGATGTTGCTACCTTTGAGGTAAACCACACCGGCAGTCAGGCCAGGTACGCCGATCTTGGCGAAGTCATAGGCGTAGCGAGCTTGCCAGGTACGTTCGCCAGCACGGGCAAACTTCTGGATTTGCATGTCGGTGATGGTGCTGTTCGACGAGCCGTCACCTTGGTTCAGCCAAGGGAAGTCGCTGTCGCCCTTGGTGTACTGGTAGCCAGCACCGAAGGTGTGACCGGCAACCGAGTACAGCGCCAGGTAGCTGTACAGGTCGTTGTCGACCTTACCTTTGACCTTGGTGGCGTTGGTCGGATGATCCGAGTAGTAGCCGGAGGTGTAGTAACCGGCAGTATCACCGTTGGCACCGTTGTCACGGCTGCGGTAGTAGCGCAGGTCACTTTTCAGGACGCCAGGACCGATCGCCCAGTTGTGGACCAGGCCCAGGAAGTTCTGAGAGTAGAAATCCTTCAGCTCGCCGAAGTAGTACGAAGCGGTCAGGTCTTTGTTGATTTTGTAGTCAGCACCGGCGTAGTAGAACTTGTTGACGAAGTTACCAGCGTCGTAGTTCGAGCTGCCGTTGGCACCGGCCAGGGACAGACCTTCATTGTTGCTGGAGTTACGGCCTTTGGAGTGCTCGATCTGACCAGCAGTCAGGGTCAGGTCCTTGAACTCGTTCGAAGAGATCTCGCCGCCCTGGAAGGTTTGTGGCAACAGACGACCGTCGTTGGTCTTGATCACCGGGTTGTTCGGCTGCAAGGTACCGATCTTCAGCACGGTTTGGGAGATCTTGACCTTACCGGTCACGCCCAGGCTGGCGAAATCGTGAACGGCCTTGTTGCCATCACTTGGGAACACGGTGCCGCCGGAAGCAGTACCAGTGTAGTTACCGTGATCAGCGCGGCTGGAATCCAGACGCACGCCGTACAGGCCGATGGCGTCAAGACCGAAGCCCACAGTACCTTGGGTAAAACCCGAGATGAAACGCAGGTCGAAACCCTGACCCCATTCAGCGTTTTTGCTGCGGGTGTTCGAGGTAGCCGATGGCTTCAGATCGCGGTTGTCGGTGTTGATGTAAAAGTTACGTACGCCCAGCGTGATCTTGCTGTCATCGATAAAACCAGCGGCGCCTGCTTGTTGGGCGATTGCCCCCAAAGCTACGGCCAACGCCAATGTTGACTTCTTCATGTACCGCTCCTCTCATTTCTAATTTTTGTATTTCTTAGGTCTCGGGTCTGACGCCCTCGATCCACAGATGCGCGATTAGCACCGGATAGTGACTGACAAGTCAATCGTAACCTTGTGTGTCTACTACTTTCGTCTAACCGCAGTTAATTTGGTCCTTGCAGGGTAATGAGTTTTTCATACACCCAAAAAGAATTGTTTCGTCCTTTTTCATACCATTCAGGAATAACGCTTTCCATGGGACGGTCAAGCCGACAGGCGATGCCGCTCCATAAGCGTTTTCCGAAAGAGTATGTCTTTGCGCTTTTTTAGATCGTTTTGTGTTGACCAAACGGGGTCATACGTCACTCACGATCAAAAACGCGACGCCATCATGGCCAAACGCACATCATTCCGTCAATTTGTTACAGTTTTTGTATCGATGAAACTTTTCTGCCGTCCCAGCAATCCACCTCACCGTACCCGGTGATAATGTCACTTTGATGTCAGTTATATGTATAAATTGGCAAACCCTGTGTTCAGGGCCGATGCATCCGCCGAGGAGCATGACTCGCCAAAGTGACAGGCGAGAGGATTGCCCCCTCGCCCCTTCAGGCTTACAACGCCTTTTCGAAAATCTTCGAATTACGCTGATAGTTGTATAACGACGCCCGCGCCGACGGCAGGCGATCCACCGTGCTCGGCACAAAACCACGCTCGCGGAACCAGTGGGCGGTACGGGTCGTCAGCACGAAGAGCGTCTTCAAACCCTGGGCCCGGGCACGGGTCTCGATGCGCTCCAGCAGTTCGTCACCGCGACCGCCATGGCGGTACTCGGGGTTCACGGCCAGGCACGCCAGCTCTCCTGCGTCGGAGTCGGCGATCTGATACAGCGCCGCACAGGCGATGATCATGCCTTCACGTTCCACCACGCTGAACTGCTCGATTTCCCGCTCCAGCACTTCCCGGGAACGACGCACCAGAATCCCCTGCTCTTCCAGCGGGCTGATCAGGTCCAGCAACCCGCCGACGTCTTCAATCGCCGCTTCGCGCACCAGTTCGAACTGTTCCTGGGCCACCAGCGTACCGCCGCCATCCCGGGTGAACAGCTCGGTCAGCAAGGCGCCGTCTTCGGCATAACTGACAATGTGGCTGCGCCCTACGCCGCCCCGGCAAGCCTCGGCGGCCGCGTCCAGCAATTCGGCCTGGTAGTTGTTGCCCAGGCGTTGCAGGTGCGCGGGCACCTGTTGCGGCCGCAATTCACGCACCAGGCGGCCGTGCTCGTCGATCAGGCCGAGATCGGCACCGAACAGCAGCAACTTGTCCGCGCCCAGGTCGATGGCCGCGCGGGTGGCGACGTCTTCACAGGCGAGGTTGAAGATTTCGCCGGTAGGCGAGTAGCCCAGCGGCGACAGCAGCACGATGGAGCGCTCGTCCAGCAGGCGGTTGATGCCCTTGCGGTCGACCCGGCGCACTTCGCCGGTGTGGTGATAGTCGACGCCTTCAAGCACACCGATCGGGCGCGCCGTCACCAGGTTGCCGCTGGCCACCCGCAGGCGCGAGCCCTGCATCGGCGAGGACGCCATGTCCATCGACAACCGCGCTTCGATGGCGATACGCAGATGGCCGACCGCATCGATCACGCACTCCAGGGTTGCGGCATCGGTGATGCGCAAGCCTTCGTGGTAAGCCGGGGTCAGGCCGCGGGCGGCGAGGCGGGTTTCAATTTGCGGGCGCGAACCGTGGACCAGCACCAGTCGCACGCCCAGGCTGTGGAGCAGCACCAGGTCGTGGACGATATTGCCGAAGTTCGGGTGCTCTACACCATCGCCCGGCAGCATGACGACAAAGGTGCAATCCCGGTGGGCATTGATGTAAGGCGAAGCGTGACGAAGCCAATTGACGTATTCGGGCATAAAAACCTGGGCCTGTAATAAAAAGCAGCCAAAAAAGGATGAATCGCAAAACGCACAGCGGGCTGTTGGTTATCGTCGGAACAGGCTTGGCGACACGCTCGCTCTCCTTCTATGTACGGATGGGCAGGGGTTAATTTATGCAGGTGTCAGGCAGTAATGTTGAATCAGTTCACGCAATAGACGCACTGTAGGCGTCAAGCGTGACATTTCAAGGTACTCGCCTGGCTGGTGGGCGCAGGCGATATCGCCAGGGCCAAGCACCAGGGTCTCGCAACCAAGGCGCTGAAGATAAGGCGCTTCGGTGCCGAACGCCACTGCTTCGGCGCGATGACCGGTAAGTCGTTCAGCTACCCGCACCAATTCTGCATCCTCGGCCTGCTCGAACGGCGGCACTTCGGGGAACAGCGGCGCGTAGTCGATCTTCACCTGATGGCGCTCGGCCAAGGGTTCGAGCTTCTGCCGGATGGCAGCGCGCAGCACCTGGGGATCCATGCCCGGCAGGGGCCGCAGGTCGAATTCCAGGGAGCATTGGCCGCAGATGCGGTTGGGGTTGTCGCCACCGTGGATGCAGCCGAAGTTCATGGTCGGCTGTGGCACGCTGAACTGCGGATTGCGGTATTCGCGCTGCCAGGCCAGGCGCAGGCCACGCAGTTCGCCAATGGCGTCATGCATGGCTTCGAGGGCGCTGTGGCCCAGGCTTGGGTCCGACGAATGGCCGCTGCGCCCGAGGATATCAATGCGCTCCATCATTACGCCCTTGTGCAGGCGGATGGGTTTGAGGCCGGTGGGTTCACCGATCACCGCCGCACGGCCCAAGGGACGACCCGCCTCGGCCAGTGCACGAGCACCGGCCATGGAGCTTTCTTCATCGCAGGTAGCAAGAATCAGCAGCGGCTGCTTGAAAGGCTGGTCGAGCAACGGCTGGACGGCTTCGATCACCAGGGCGAAAAAGCCCTTCATGTCACAGCTGCCCAGTCCTACCCAGCGGCCGTCGACTTCCGTCAGCTTGAGCGGATCGGTCTGCCATAGGGCGCCGTCGTACGGCACGGTGTCACTGTGGCCCGCCAGCACCAGGCCGCCAGGGCCGGTGCCGAAACTGGCCAACAGGTTGAATTTGCCTGGGCTGACCTGCTGGATGTCGCAGGCAAAGCCCAGGTCTGCCAGCCAGGTGGCGAGCAAATCGATGACCGGGCGGTTGGATTGGTCGAGAGAGGCCTGGGTACAACTGACCGAAGGCGCGGCAATCAGCGCGGCGAATTGTTCTTTCATGGACGGTAAAGGCATGCGCTGTCTCTCAACTTCCCGGACGAACCCCATCATAGAGCTATCTGAGTGACACAATAAACCGTTGCGGCACGTTGCCGGGCTCAGTCCTGTACACTGCACGACCTTGGCAGCCACTCTTTTCCCCGGCTGCGCTCCCGATCCTGGATTTTCCGGCCATGCAGAAAGAAACCGAAATCAAGCTCCGTGTCAGCCGCGAAACCCTCGCCGCGCTGCGTGAGCACCCGTTACTGAAAAAACGCAACAAAAGTGGCTGGGAACGCCGTGAGTTGATGAACCAGTACTTCGACACCCCGGAACGCGACCTGGCCCAGGCCAAAGTGGCCCTGCGCCTGCGCAAAGACGGCGACGAAGTGATCCAGACCCTCAAGACCCGTGGCCAGAGCGTCGCCGGCTTGTCGGAACGCAATGAGTACAACTGGGACCTGGCCAAAGCCAAGCTCGACGTGAAGAAACTCGACGGCGAATGCTGGCCCGAGCAACTGGCCGAGCTGGACAAAAAGACCCTCAAGCCGATCTTCACCACCGATTTCGTCCGCGAACGCGCTGAAATCGCCTGGGGCCGCGGCAAGGCCAAGGTGGTGATCGAAGCCGCCCTGGACCTGGGCCACGTGGTTGCCGGCAAGCAGAAAGAAGAAATCTGCGAGCTGGAACTGGAACTGCGCGAAGGCGACCCGGCCGCCCTGCTGGAGCTGGCCGCTGAACTGGCCGCGACCCTGGCGCTGATGCCGTGCGATATCAGCAAGGCCGAGCGTGGCTATCGCCTGTTCGACGCCAACAGCTACTCCCTGAGCCTGCCGGCACCGGTGCTGCACGCCGAAATGCCGCTGGACGACGCATTTGCTGCCGTCATGTGGCATCTGTTGGGCAGCAGCCAGCGCCTGGCCGAGCAATACCGTTTTAACGGCCACTGGCGTCTGCTGCAGGACTGGGTGGAAAACCTCGGCGAACTGCGGGCCCTGCTCGGCAGCCTCGGCCAGGCCGCACCGCGTCAGTCCACCAGCGAATTGCGCGCCGCACTGGACGCCTTACTGGAAGACTGGCGTCCGCTGGTCCAGGCCGGTGACGACGATGAAGACATCCGCAAGGCCGCGCCGGAGCAGTTCGCCGAAGAACTGGAAGACGTGCGCTGGGGTTTGTTCTCCCTGACCACTTCCCGCTGGCTGCTGGCCCGCACCTGGGCCGCGGATCGCAACGTGCGTGGCAATCGCCAGGGCGCTGCACAGCTGGCCAACTGGCTGCCGCGCCTGCTGGCCGATGACGCCGTTGCCCTGCAACTGCCGCGCTACCAGCAACAGCCGGAAGACCTGGCCGAGCAACTGCCGCGTATCGAACGCATCCTGGCCTGGCTGCACCATGCACGCCAGGTGCTGGATATCGCCGAGCTGGACCGTTTGTATGGCGAGCTGAACAAGCTGGCGCACCTGGCCAACCAGCCGATCACCGATGAGTCGCTGGATGCGCGGATGCATCAGGCGATTGCGGTGTATCAGAATCGCGCCTGGAAAACTCTGCTGCGCCTGTAAAACCCTTGTGGTGAGGGAGCTTGCTCCCTCGCCACTCAAGTCAGGCCATGGCAACTATCAGCGCAACACCGGCAAACTCGTGGTGGACTTGATCTCCGACAAGGCCACTATCGAGTTGACCTCCTGAATCCCCGGCACCATCGAGAGTTTTTCGAAGAAAAACCGCTCATACGCCTCGATGTCCGACGTGACGATCCGCAGTAGAAAGTCCACCGCCCCCATCAGCACATAACATTCCAGCACTTCCGGAAAACCGCGAATCGCCTCGGTGAATTCAGTGAAGTTGGAACGGCCGTGGGCGTTGAGTTTCACCTCGGCAAAAATCTGCGTATTAAGGCCGATTTTCTTGCGATCCAGCAGGGTGACCTGGCCGCGAATCACACCCTCCTCTTTCAGCCGCTTAATCCGGCGCCAGCACGGCGACTGCGACAGGCCGACCTGTTCGGCGATCTGCGCGCTGGAGAGCGAAGCGTCTTCCTGCAACAGCGCGAGAATGCGCCGGTCGTACACGTCCAATTCAGCGTGCATAAAAATACCCATTAATCATTATTTAAAGAATTACATGATTCTCTTATAAGCCAATACAGGCTGTTTTAGATAAGAAATCTCCCGCGACGAATGCAAAAATTTCTCCAGTCGAATCTGGCGAATCATCATGCACGTCGTCGAAGCCTCCCACCCCGC
>NZ_JACAOM010000089.1:0-41834 GCF_013386245.1 Pseudomonas sp. 21615526
GGCCAGGCGCCTGGCCACCGGGGCGTAATGCCCGGCGTTGAGAAAGTCGCGGCGCGCTTCCACCATCGCCAGGTTGTCGCCCGGGTCACGGCTGTTCTTGTGCTGCACCGGCAACAGGTTCAGGTAACCCTGGCGCGCCCGGTCGAAACGGTGCCCGGCCGGGCAGGCTACGCCGTTGTCCACTTCATGGAGCGGTGCGCTGCAAATGGGGCAAGCGAGCATCAGGCGAGCAACTTGATCAGGGTCTGGTAGTAGATTTCGGTCAGCACATCGAGGTCGCTGGCGAGGATGCGCTCGTTGACCTGATGGATCGTCGCGTTGACCGGGCCCAGCTCCACCACCTGAGTGCCGAGGGTCGCGATGAAGCGCCCATCGGAGGTGCCGCCGCTGGTGGACGCCTGGGTCTCGCGACCGGTGACGGCCTTGATGCTGGCGGAGACCGCATCGAGCAACGCGCCCGGTTCGGTGAGGAACGGCAGGCCCGACAGCGCCCACTCCACATGCCAGTCCAGGCCATGCTTGTCGAGAATCGCCGCGACCCGCTGCTGCAGGCCTTCGACGGTGGACTCGGTGGAGAAGCGGAAGTTGAACACCGCCGTCAGGTCGCCCGGGATCACGTTGGTGGCGCCGGTGCCGGAGTTGAGGTTGGAAATCTGGAAGCTGGTAGGCGGGAAGAAGGTGTTGCCATCGTCCCAGTGCTCGGCGGCCAGTTCGGCCAGGGCCGGAGCCGCCAGGTGGATTGGGTTCTTCGCCAGGTGCGGGTAGGCCACATGGCCTTGCACGCCGCGCACGGTCAGGGTGGCGCCGAGGGAGCCGCGACGGCCGTTCTTGACCACGTCGCCCACCAGGGTGGTGCTCGACGGTTCGCCGACGATGCACCAGTCCAGGCGCTCCTTGCGGGCTGCCAGGCGTTCGATCACGGCCTTGGTGCCGTGGTGCGCCGGGCCTTCTTCGTCACTGGTGATCAGGAATGCGACCGAACCCTTGTGGTCCGGGTAGTCGGTCACAAAGCGCTCGGAAGCGACCAGCATCGCCGCCAGGCTGCCTTTCATGTCGGCTGCGCCACGGCCGCAGAGCATGCCGTTTTCATCGATCAGCGCGTCGAACGGGTCGTTCTGCCAGGCCTTGACCGGGCCGGTCGGCACCACGTCGGTGTGGCCGGCGAAGCACAATACCGGGCCTTCGTGTTTGCCGTGGGTGGCCCAGAAGTTATCCACATCCTCGATGCGCATCGGCTCAAGCGCAAAACCGGCGTCGCCCAGGCGCTGCATCATCAGCTTCTGGCAATCGGCGTCGACCGGCGTCACCGACGGGCGGCGGATCAGGTCGATAGCGAGTTGGAGGGTCGGCGAAAGGTCGGCGTGGGCCGTCATGTAAAAACTCCAGAAGCATGTCAGGGCGCAAGGCTTATGTGGGAGGGGGGCTTGTGTGGGAGCGGGCTTGCTCGCGAATACGGAGTGTCAGTCAACAATGTATGAACTGACCCGGCGCATTCGCGAGCAAGCCCGCTCCCGCACAAAGCAATGGCCTGGGCCAAGTCTCACAAAATGGCCGTTATCTTATAGCAAAACGGCGGCCAGAGGCCGCCGTTTAGTGCATTGCGCAGGATTTTAAGCAGCGGCCACAGGCTCTTGCTTCGGTGCCGGTTTCGGCAGCGACGACAGGAACGCCATGATCAGCGCCGCCACATACGGCAGCGACTGCACCAGCAACATCACCACCCAGAAGCGCATGTCATTGCTCGGCAGGCCCTGCACCAGGTAAATCCCCAGTGCCGCACCCCACAACAGCAGCATGATGAACATCTCTTCCCGGGCTTCGGAAATCGCCACCCAGAAACCGTGGTTATCGGCGTTCTTCGGTGTACGGAAGAACGGAATGCTGGTGGTGAAGAACCCGTACAGCACCGCCTTGGCGATGGTGTGCGACAACGCCAGCCCGGCCAGTGCCGCGCAGAACGCATCTTTCAGGTTCACACCCACCGCACGACGGTAGAGGAAGATGATCTTGCCGACCTTGAACACGAACAACGCCAGTGGCGGGATCGCGAAAATCAGCAGCGGCGGGTCAACCCGCGTCGGCACGATAATCATCGCCGCCGACCACAACAAGGCGCCCACGGTGAAGAAGATGTTCATGCCGTCGGCCACCCACGGCAACCACCCCGCGAGGAAGTGGTAGCGCTGGCCACGGGTCAGCTCGGTGTCCTTGCCTCGCAAGAGGCTCGCAGTGTGGCGCTTGATGATCTGGATCGCGCCGTAGGCCCAGCGGAAACGCTGTTTCTTGAAGTCGATAAAGGTATCGGGCATCAGGCCCTTGCCGTAGCTGTCGTGGTAGTACGCCGCCGACAGGCCCTTCTCGAAGACCCGCAGGCCCAGCTCGGCATCCTCACAGATGCACCAGTCGGCCCAGCCCAGCTCTTCCAGCACCGAGCGACGGGTCATGGTCATGGTGCCGTGCTGGATGATCGCGTCACGGTCGTTGCGGGTGACCATGCCGATATGGAAGAAGCCTTTGTATTCCGCGTAGCAGAGCTTCTTGAAGGTGCTTTCGTTCTGGTCGCGATAATCCTGTGGCGACTGCACCACGGCGATTTTCGGGTCGGCGAAGTGCGGCACCATGTGCTTGAGCCAGTTTGGCGACACGCAGTAATCGGAGTCGATCACCGCGATCACTTCGGCATCCTTGGCGGTGTGCGGGATCAGGTAGTTCAGTGCGCCGCCCTTGAAACCGGCCAGGGGCGAGACGTGGAAGAACTTGAAGCGCGGGCCGAGGGTTTCGCAGTAGTCGCGCACCGGCTCCCACACGGCCGGGTCCTTGGTGTTGTTGTCGATGATCAGGACTTCGTAGTCCGGATAATCGAGGGCGGCCAGGGCGTCGAGGGTCTGTTTGACCATCTCCGGCGGCTCGTTGTAGCACGGCACGTGGATCGAGACTTTCGGGCGGTAGTCCGAATCCCCTTCAACCGGCAGGAATTCACGCCGGCGTTTGTGGGTCCAGACTGCTTCGGCCAGCTCATGGGCTTCGGTCAGCAACACGATAAATACGCCCAGGGCGCCGAGTGCCAGCAGGAAGCCCACCGTCAAGCTGAACCAGGTGCTGTATTGCTGGCTGTAGTCATAACCGATCCACACCAATACCGACCCGCACAGGAACGCGATAAAGGTCAGGAACGTACGGCCGCGCTGGCGCAGGGCCGAGCCGTCGATCATCAGCAGGGTCAGGGACAGCAGCGCAAGCACCACCGAGCCGATCGCCAGCACTCGCCATTGCGGAATCGCGACCACCGGGCCATCAAAGTTGAATTTCTGCTGGCGTGCGGCGTTGAACACGCCCCAATAGGCGCCTACAGAGCCTTCGTCGCTGGCTTTCCATGGCTGGTCAAACGCTTCGATCACGAAGTAGTTGTAGCCCTGGCGGTTCAGCGTGTTAACCAGCGTGCGCAGGTAAATCGCCTGGTCGGCGGGGGAGGCGTCAGCACCGCCACGCATCCGGCCGTTGCTCGGCCAGCCAACCTCCGACAGCAACAGCGGCTTTTTCGGGAAGGTCTTCTTCAGGTCCCGTGCGCGATCGAGGACGAACTGGCCGGCCTTGTCCACCGGGATATGTTCCCAGTACGGCAGGATGTGCGCGGCGATCAGGTCGACGTGCTTGGCCAGTTGCGGGTTGTGTTCCCAGATGTGCCATTGCTCGGAGGTGGTCACGGGCACCTTGACGGCGGCCCGTACCCGATCCAGCAGCACGATCAGCGCTTCCGGAGTGATTTCCTCACGGAACAGCGCCTCGTTGCCCACCACTACCCGCACTACGCTGCGGGAGCTGTTGGCGATTTCGATGGCGCGCTGGATCTCGCGCTCATTGCGCTCGAGGTCCGGACTGATCCAAATCCCCAGGGTCACCCGCAGGCCGAATTCTTCCGCCAGCTTGGGGATATCCCCCAGGGTGCCGTCGACCGAGTAGGTACGGATGTTGTCCGTCAGCTTGCTCATGATCGCAAGGTCCTGACGCATTTGATCGTCGGTCGGATACTGGTCTTTCTGTGGGTACTGGCCTTGCTGGAACGGCGAGTACGAAAAACCGGAGATCTGCTCGGGCCAGTTAGGGGCATTGACCGGGCGGTTGATCAGCGCCCAGAAGCCGGTGAACAGCGCGGCAATTGCCAGCACCACCACCAGGTTGAGTCCAAATTTACGCGATGACATGGCTATTTCGGGTTCCAAAGGGTGTGGAACGAAAAGAGGTGTCGGCCTGCGCCGAACGGCGCGCATCCTACACTGGCCTTTCACCGACCGTACAGCAAGCCGGGAAAAACCGGACATTGGGCAGTGCAACTCGTCGTAAGTTCTCTTACTTGTAGCTTGTAGTTTAAAACTTGTCGCTGTGTAGCCCTATAATGCGCGCCGGTTTTTGGGGTAATGGTCATGAGTACAGAAGATCCACGGTTTGCCGGCGTCGCCCGCTTGTATGGCATTGAAGGCCTGGAGCGCCTGAAGGCGGCCCATGTGGCCATCGTCGGCGTGGGCGGGGTGGGTTCGTGGGCGGCGGAAGCCATCGCTCGCTGTGGCGTGGGCGAGATTTCGCTGTTTGACCTCGATGATGTATGCGTCAGCAACAGCAACCGTCAGTTGCATGCGCTGGACAGCACGGTGGGCAAGGCCAAGGTCGAGGTCATGGCCGAGCGCCTGAAAGGCATCAACCCGGATTGCACCGTGCACGCGGTGGCGGATTTCGTGACCCGCGAGACGATGGCCGAGTACATCACGCCGAACATCGACTGTGTGATCGACTGCATCGACAGTGTGAACGCCAAGGCCGCACTGATTGCCTGGTGCAAGCGGCGCAAGATCCAGATCATCACCACCGGCGGCGCGGGCGGACAGATTGATCCGACGTTGATTCAGGTGTGTGACTTGAACCGTACGTTCAATGACCCGCTGGCGTCGAAGGTACGCTCCACGTTGCGTCGCGATTATGGCTTCTCCCGCACTGTGACCCGCCATTACAGCGTGCCCTGCGTGTTCTCCACCGAACAGCTGCGTTACCCGAAGCCGGACGGCAGCATCTGTTTGCAGAAGAGTTTTGTCGGGGATGGCGTGAAGCTGGACTGCGCCGGCGGGTTTGGCGCGGTGATGATGGTGACTGCGACCTTCGGCATGGTGGCCGCGACCAAGGCGGTGGACAAGATAGTGGCCGGGGTGCGCCGGCCTGCTGACAGGGTCAAGGCCCCTTAGATCTCAGTCTGGAATGAAGATCAAAATGTGGGAGCGGGCTTGCTCGCGAAAGCGGTGTATCAGTCGACATCTCCGGTGACTGACACGCCGCCTTCGCGAGCAAGCCCGCTCCCACATTTAGTTTTGTGTGAGGCTCAGATGCCGCATGCGCTGCAACACCGCATTCAACCCATTGCTGCGCGACGGCGATAACTGCCGCGACAGGCCCAGTTGCTCAAACCAGCCGGGCAAGTCGACGGCTTGCAGTTCGGCGGCAGACACACCGTTGACCCGTGCCAGCAACAACGCCACCAGCCCGCGTATCAGCCGTGCATCGCTGCTGGCGGCAAACTGCCAATGCCCATCCTGCAAGCGCCCCACCAGCCACACCAGGCTTTCACAGCCCTGCACCAGGTTGGCGTCGACCTTGTCTTCATCCGGCAAGGCGGGCAGCCGCTCGCCCCATTGCATCAGCAGGCGGGCTCGTTGCTCCCAACTGCCGACTGCCTGGAACGCTTCCAGCGCGACAACGGCCTCAGTCGGCAAGCTCATCGCAACATATCCAGGGCTTGATCCAGCGCTTCAAAAAAGCGCTCCAGGTCATCGGAGTCGTTGTACAGCGCCAATGACACCCGAATCGCCCCCGACAATCCCATCTGCTTGAGCAGCGGCATCGCACAATGATGGCCGGCGCGCACCGCAATCCCTTGTTCGGTCAGCAAGTGGGCGAGGTCGGCGTTGTGCACGCCTTCCACCACGAAGCTGGCCAGGGCGACGTGCGGCGACCCCAGCAAGCGCACGCCATTGCGCGCTTGCAAGCCACGCAACAGGTAGTCGTGCAGGGCGGCTTCGTGAGCCGTCACCGCCTGCTGGTCCAGGGAACTCAGGTAATCCAGGGTTGCCCCCAGGCCGATCACGCTGGCGATCGGCGGAGTCCCGGCTTCGAAGCCGAGGGGCGCCGGGCGGAAACTGGCGCTTTGATAATCAGCCTGCTGCACCATCTCGCCCCCAAACTGCCAGTGGCGCAGGTGATGCAGGGCTTCGGTGCGGCCATACAGCACGCCGACGCCGTCCGGCCCGTAGAGTTTATGGCTGGAAAACACGTAGAAGTCGCAGCCCAGGGCCTGCATATCATGGCGACCATGCACGATGCCCTGGGCGCCATCGACCACCGTCAGGGCGTCGTGGGCCTTGGCCAGTGCCAGCAAATGCGGCAACGGCTGCCAGGCGCCGAGTACGTTGGACAGTTGGCTCACCGCCAGCAGGCGGGTGCGCGGGCCGATCAGTTGGGCGGCGGCTTGCAGGTCGATCAAGCCGTCAGCGTCAAGCGGCAGTACCACCAGCGCCAGCTCGCGACGCTTGGCCAGTTGCTGCCACGGCAGCAGGTTGGCGTGGTGCTCCAGGGCGCTGATGACAATCTCGTCGCCCGGGTTGAATAGGTGCTCAAGGCCATAAGCCAGGAGGTTCAGCGCCGATGTCGCGCCGTGGGTGAAGATGATTTGCCCCTCGTCACCGACGTTCAGCCACTGTGCCACCTTGCTGCGACTGTCCTCGAAAGCCTGGGTCGCATGGGCGCCCGGCAAGTGCTGTGCACGGTGCACATTGGCTGCGCCATTGGCGTAGTAATGGCTGATGGCGTCCAGCAGGGCTTGAGGTTTTTGCGTGGTGGCGGCGTTGTCCAGATAGGTCTGGTCTTGCCGTTGCAGGGTGGCGATGGCCGGAAAATCGGCGCGCCAGGGAGAGGGCACAAGCATGGTGATCAAGACTCGTATAAACGGCCCGCACCGGTCAGGCGCGGGCCGTTAGTGGCATCGAGTCGCTGCTTAGTTGTGAGCGTGCAGCGCTGCGTTCAGTTCGATGGCCGATTTGTGGGTTTTGCACTCCACGGCACCGGTCTCGGAGTTGCGGCGGAACAGCAGGTCCGGTTGGCCGGCCAGCTCGCGGGCCTTGACCACCTTGACCAGCTGGTTCTGCTCATCCAGCAGCGCAACCTTGGTGCCGGCGGTCACGTACAGGCCCGACTCCACGGTATTGCGGTCGCCCAACGGGATACCGATACCGGCGTTGGCGCCGATCAGGCAGCCTTCGCCGACCTTGATCACGATGTTGCCGCCACCCGACAGGGTGCCCATGGTGGAGCAACCGCCGCCCAGGTCCGAACCCTTGCCGACGAACACGCCAGCCGACACGCGGCCTTCGATCATGCCCGGGCCTTCGGTACCGGCGTTGAAGTTGACGAAACCTTCGTGCATCACGGTAGTGCCTTCGCCCACGTAGGCGCCCAGGCGGATGCGCGCGGCATCAGCGATACGCACGCCGCTCGGCACCACGTAGTCGGTCATCTTCGGGAACTTGTCCACCGAGAACACTTCCAGCAGGTCGCCACGCAGGCGCGCTTCCAGTTGACGCTCGGCCAGCTCATTGATGTCGATTGCGCCCTGGCTGGTCCAGGCCACGTTCGGCAACTGCGGGAACACACCGGCCAGGCTCAGGCCGTGAGGCTTGACCAGGCGATGGGACAGCAGGTGCAGCTTGAGGTAGGCCTCAGGCGTGGAGGTCAGTGCGGCGTCTTCGGCCAGCAGGGTGGCGACCAGCGGCGTGTGGCTTTCAGCCAGGCGGCTCAACAGGGCGGCTTGGGCAGCGTCGACGCCCTTGAGCGCGTCAGCCAGTTGCAGGGCCTGGGTGACGGTGAAAGTGATCGCCTGGTTGCCTTCGGTGTAACCGAGGATCGGCGCGATGGCCGCGATGATTTCAGCCGATGGATTGAGCAGCGGTTGTGCGTAAAACACTTCCAGCCAAGCACCTTGGCGGTTCTGAGTGCCGACGCCGAAGCCCAGGCTGAACAGGGAATTGGACATGCTGTTACCTCTACAGAAATGGAGTGGGCTGGCCTACTTGAGGGCCGCCGAATAGCTATCTGGCTTGAAGCCAATCAGGGTTTTGTCACCGAGATCAAGCACCGGGCGCTTGATCATCGAGGGTTGCGCGAGCATCAATTCAATGGCTTTCGCTTGGTCGAGATCGGCTTTGCGTTCGTCTTCGAGTTTGCGAAAGGTGGTGCCCGCACGGTTCAAAACCACCTGCCAACCGTGCTCATTGCACCATTGGGTCAAGTGTTCGCGGTCGATACCGGCCGTCTTGTAGTCATGAAACTCATACTGGATAGCGTGCTCATCGAGCCAGGTGCGCGCCTTTTTCATGGTGTCGCAGGCTTTGATGCCGAAAAGGTGCAACGTTTTGCTTGAAGCGGTCAAGGAATTGCCCCCCTTTGGGCTCACGCAGATTAAAGGTCACGGATTATGCCATGGCCAGCGGCTTTCGGCGCCGCTCGTCACACTTACGTTTTGCTCGTGTGCGACTTTTGTGCAAAGGCCATCGCGCAGCATAGGCGGCTAATATGGCACTTCAACGGCGAGTTGTTGCCTGATGTGTGTTGTTGCAAGTTGATTGTCTGGGAATCCCGCGTTATGCAAACCGCCTACACCGTACTTATCCTGCTGATGCTGGTCAGCGTTTCGCGCCTTGTCGGGCGTGTGATCCCACTGCCGTTGCCACTGGTGCAGATCGCCGCCGGTGCGTTGCTGGCCTGGCCGACCCTGGGGCTGCATGTCGCCCTGGACCCTGAGTTGTTTCTTTTCCTGTTTCTGCCGCCGCTGCTGTTCTCTGATGGCTGGCGCATGCCCAAGCGTGAATTGTGGCGCCTGCGCGGGCCGATCCTGACGCTGGCGGTGGGGTTGGTGCTGTTTACGGTGGTGGGGGCCGGTTACTTCATTCACTGGTTGTTGCCGAGTATTCCCCTGCCGGTGGCCTTCGCCCTGGCGGCCGTGTTGTCGCCGACGGATGCCGTGGCGGTGTCGGCCATTTCCCAGAATCGGTTGCCGACGCCACTGATGCACATGCTCCAGGGCGAGGCGTTGATGAATGATGCCTCGGGCCTGGTGACCTTCAAGTTCGCCCTGGCGGCGGCGCTGACCGGCGTGTTCTCGCTGGCGGATGCGAGCCTCACCTTTGTGCTGGTGGCCGTGGGTGGGCTGGCGGTCGGTGTGGCGTTGAGCTGGCTGGTGGGCCGCCTGCGTGCCTGGATGATCGCCCGGGGCTGGGACGACCCGGCGACGCACGTGGTGTTCATGTTGTTGCTGCCATTCGCCGCCTACGTGCTGGCGGAACGCCTTGGCGCCTCGGGCATCCTGTCGGCGGTGGCTGCGGGCATGATGCAAAGCTGGCTCGACCTGCTGCCGCGCCAGACCAGCACCCGGTTGCTCAACCGCAGCGTCTGGTCGCTGCTGGAGTTTGCGTTCAACGGCTTGATCTTCCTGCTGCTGGGCCTGCAACTGCCTGACATCATCAAGGCGGTGGTCAGTCACGAGCCGACGCTGTGGCCGACCTTGTTGTATCGCTGCCTGGACGTGATCGCGATTTTCCTGGTGCTGGTGGTGTTGCGGTTTATCTGGGTGCAAAGCATCTGGCGACTGTCGGGTTTATTGCGCCGGATTCGTGGGAAAAGTGAGCTGACGCTGGTGCCCACCGCGCGGTCCTGCTGGTTGCTGACCGTCGGTGGCGTACGCGGTGCCGTGACCCTGGCGGGTGTGATGTCGGTACCGTTACTGCTTGCGCCGGGGCAGGATTTTCCCGAGCGCGACCTGCTGATCTTCATCGCCGCTGGTGTGATCCTGCTGTCGTTGGTCGCGGCCTGCATCGCTTTGCCGCTGCTGTTGCGCGGCATCGAGAAGAGCCCGGATGAGAAACGCCACAATGAAGTGCGCGAGGCCTGGAAGAAGACCGCCGTGGCTGCTATCCATGCCCTGGAAGCCGAAGAACCCGCTGAAGCTGCACCCCAGGATGCCGCCCAGGCAGCCTTGGCCGCCGAGCTCAAGGCGCGGTTGATGTCGGAGTATCGTCATCAACTGGAAGTGTTCAACGATTCGGCCGAAGCCCAGGCGCTGGCGTTGCAGATGGATCAACTGGAGCGCAAGTTGCGGCTCAAGGCCCTGCGGGCGCAGCGTCTGGAACTGTATAGCCTGAGCCGTCACCATCAGATTGGTGATGATGTGCTACGGGAGGTGTTGGCGGATCTGGATATGAGCGAGGCGAATCTGGGTCATATCAAATAACACTGCGGTGCTTACTTGTGGCGAGGGAGCTTGCTCCCGCTGGGCTGCGTAGCGGCCCCAAAAAAGCGGGAGCGCTGCGCACTCCAGCGGGAGCAAGCTCCCTCGCCACATTCAGCGCAGTTATTTATTGCGGGTAATAAAGTCGCGAATCCGCGTCGCCGCTTCCACGCACTCCGCCAGCGGCGCGACCAGCGCCAGGCGCACACGCCCGGCGCCCGGGTTGACCCCGTCCACTTCCCGCGACAGGTACGAGCCCGGTACCACGGTCACGTGTTCTTCCACGAACAAGTCCCGGCAGAACGCCGCATCGTCGCCCTTCACATTCGGCCACAGGTAGAAGCCGCCGTCCGGGTTTTGCACGTCCAGCACCGGCTTCAGGATCGCCAGCACGGCATCGAACTTTTCCCGGTACAGATCACGGTTGGCCTGCACGTGGGCTTCGTCCTGCCAGGCAGCAATGCTCGCCAGTTGGGTTTGCACCGGCATCGCGCAACCGTGGTAGGTGCGGTACAGCAGGAAGCCCTTGAGGATATCGGCATCGCCGGCCACAAAGCCCGAACGCAGGCCCGGCAGGTTGGAGCGCTTGGACAGGCTGTGGAACACCACGCAACGCTTGAAGTCCTGGCGGCCCAGTTCCACGCAGGCGCTGAGCAGGCCTGGCGGCGGGGTTTGTTCGTCGAAGTACAGCTCGCTGTAGCACTCGTCGGCGGCGATCACGAAGTCGTATTCGTCGGCCAGGGCGATCAGCTTTTTCAGGGTGTCGACGGGAATCAGTGCACCGGTCGGGTTGCCTGGCGAGCACAGGAACAGGATCTGGCAGCGTTTCCAGATGTCCGGCGATACGGCGTCGAAATCCGGGTTGAAGCCGTTTTCATCCAGGCACGGCAGGTAATGCGGCTTGGCCCCGGCGAGGAACGCAGCCCCTTCGTAGATCTGGTAGAACGGGTTCGGGCTGACCACCAGCGCGTCGTCGCCACGGTTGACCACGGTCTGGGTGAAGGCGAACAGCGCTTCACGGGTGCCGTTCACCGGCAGGATGTTGCGCGCCGGGTCCAGCCAGCCCGTGGGCACGCTGAAACGGCGTTCACACCAGGCGCCAATGGCTTCGCGCAGAGCGGGAATGCCCAGGGTGGTGGGGTACACCGCCATCTGGTCCAGGTTGTTGGCCAGCGCCTCGGCGACAAACTGCGGGGATTTGTGCTTCGGCTCACCGATGGACAGGGCGATGGGGCGTTTGTCCGGGTTCGGCGTGACGCTGCCCAGCAGGACGCGCAATTTCTCGAACGGGTAGGGCTGCAGCTGGTTCAGGGCGTTGTTCATCGATAAATCTCGTTCAATTCATTGGAAGCTGAAAATGGGCGGTCGGTCAGATGCTCAAGCGTGACATCTCGACGCCGGTCTCCTGATTGACGCTCAACTGCTGGACGATGGCTTCCTGCAAGCGTCGGCACAGTTCAGGGTCGGAAAGCGGCTGGTTGTCGGCATCGGTAATGAAGAACACGTCTTCCACCCGCTCGCCCAGGGTCGCAATCTTGGCGTTCTGCAACGACAGGTCGAACTCCAGGAATATCGTGCCGATCCGTGCCAGCAGGCCCGGGCGGTCCGGCGCGCTGAGTTCCAGCACCGTCACCGGGCGCTGGGCGTCGTTGTGGATGGTCACCTCGGGGGCAAAAGCAAAGTGCTTGAGCTGGCGCGGCACCCGACGCTGGATGATGGTCGGGTAGTCGTCAGGATTGCGCAGCGCGTCGGTCAGGCCTTTGCGGATCTTTTTCACCCGCTCCGGGTTGTCGCCGATGGACTCGCCTTCTGTGTCGAGCACGATGTAGGTGTCGAGGGTGAACTGGCTGCTGGAGGTGATGACCCGGGCGTCGTGAATGTTCAGGTTGAGCTGGTCCATCGCCGCCACGGTCACGGCGAAGAAGTCGTGCTGGTCGGGTGCGTAGATGAAGATCTGGGTGCCACCCTCGAACTCGCGCTGGGTGGTTTCCTTGATCAGCACCAGCGGGCCGCCATCGGCCGGCTGCTGCAGGATCGCGTCGCTGTGCCAGGCCACGTCGCCGGCGGTGTGGCGCAGGAAGTAGTCGTCTCCCAGTTGCGACCAGAGTTGCTCGACGTCGTCCGGGTCATTGCCGCCACGCACCAGAATATCCAGGGCCGCGCTTTGGGTGCGGCGGATCTGTTCTTCGCGGTCCACCGGGTTCTCCAGGCCGCGACGCAGCGCGCGCTTGGTCTCGGTGTAGAGCTGGCGCAACAGGCTGGCGCGCCAGGAGTTCCACAGCGTCGGGTTGGTGGCGTTGATGTCGGACACGGTGAGCACGTACAGGTAGTCGAGGCGGGTTTCATCGCCGACGGCCTGGGCAAAATCGTGGATCACCTGCGGGTCGGACAAGTCCTTGCGCTGGGCGGTGGTGGACATCACCAGGTGGTTCTGCACCAGCCACACGATCAGGCGGCTGTCCCACAGCGGCAACTGGTGACGCTGGCAGAACGCTTCGGCGTCCACTGCGCCAATTTCCGAGTGATCACCATGCCGGCCCTTGCCGATGTCGTGGTACAGGCCGGCGAGGTAGATCAATTCCGGCTTGGGCAGACGCGCCATGAGCTTGCTGGCCAGCGGGAATTTCTCTGACACCTGGGTGTACTGCAACTTACGCAGGTGCTTGATCAGGTTCAGGGTGTGGGCGTCCACCGTGTAGATGTGGAACAGGTCGTGCTGCATCTGCCCGACGATAAAACCGAACTCCGGCAGGTAGCGCCCCAGGATCCCGTAGCGGTTCATGCGCCGCAGGTTGCGGTGGATGCCGATCTTGCACTTGAACAGCTCGATAAACAGGCTGGTATTGCGGATGTCGTGGCGGAAATCGTCGTCGATCAGGTGACGGTTTTCCCGCAGCAGGCGAATGGTGTCGGCGCGTACGCCCTTGATTTCCGGCTGCTGGGCCATCAACACGAAGATTTCCAGCATGGCGAACGGCGTGCGTTTGAACACGTTGTCGTTGCGTGCCTCGATATAGCCATCGTGGAGCTGGAAACGCGCGTTGATCGGCTGCGGCGGTGCTTCGTCTTCCGGGGCCAGGATCACTTCTTCGAAGTGCTGGATGATCAGGTCGCTGAGCTGGGCAATGCTCATCACCACGCGGTAGTACTGCTGCATGAAACTTTCGATGCTGGTCTTCGCGTCTTCGCCTTCAAACCCCAGCAGGGTGGCGATGGAGCGCTGGTGGTCGAACAGCAGGCGGTCTTCGGAGCGCCCGGCCAGCATGTGCAGCGCGTAGCGCACTTTCCAGAGGAATTCCTGGGAGGAGGCCAGCAGGGCGTTTTCGCTCTCCACCAGGAAGCCTTCCCCGGCCAGGGCGCGCAGGTTCAGGGTGCCGTACTGGCGACGGGCGACCCACAAAATCGTCTGGATGTCCCGCAGCCCGCCCGGGGAGCCTTTGACGTTGGGTTCCAAGTTGTATTCGGTGTCGTTGTACTTGTGGTGCCGGGCTTTCTGCTCGGCACGCTTGGCCAGGAAGAAGTCCTTGCTCGGCCACATGTGCGCGGTGCTGGTGACTTCCAGCATGCGCTGGCGCAGGCGCTCGGGGCCGGCGATGGTGCGGCTTTCCATCAGGTTGGTGATCACCGTCAGGTCGGCGCGGGCTTCCTGGACACACTCGTCCACCGAGCGTACGCTTTGGCCGACTTCCAGGCCGATGTCCCACAACAGCGTCAGAAAACGCTCGATGGAGTCGCGAAAGATCTCGTGATCGGCGCTGTCCAGCAAGATCAGCAGGTCGATGTCGGAGTAGGGGTGCAGTTCGCCACGGCCGTAGCCGCCGACCGCCACCAGGGCGATATCGGCGTCTTCACTCCAGCTGAACTGTTCCCAGGCCTTTTGCAGGATGTTGTCGACGAACCAGGCGCGGTCCTCGATCAGCCGGCGGATATCGCGGCCGGTACGAAAGCGCCCGTCGAGCACCTCGCGGGCCTGACGAATGGCCTTCTTGAAGGCGGCGATGGGGCTGGCCTTCAGTGCCAGTTCCGCCTGGAACTGGCCACGGTCGAAGAGTTCGGGATCCACCTGGGGCATCGATCGGTTTTCCTTTCTATCTATGGGTCACAGCGTCGCTATTAGAAAACCGGTGCAAACATTACGCCGAAACGCGGGGAATCGTGTCGTCGGCACGCAGGGTGAAGATCTCGTAGCCGGTGTCGGTCACCAGCAGGGTGTGTTCCCACTGCGCCGAGAGCTTGCGGTCCTTGGTGATGGCGGTCCAGCCGTCGCCCAGCACCTTGGTGTCGGCCTTGCCCTGGTTGATCATCGGCTCGATGGTGAAGGTCATGCCTGCCTTGAGCTCCATGCCGGTGCCGGCGCGGCCGTAGTGCAGGATCTGTGGCTCTTCGTGGAACACCTTGCCGATGCCGTGGCCGCAGAACTCGCGCACCACCGAGAAGCCGTTCTTTTCAGCGTGCTTCTGGATGATTTCACCGATGTCACCCAGGCGGCAGCCAGGCTTGACGATCTCGATGGCCTTGTACATGCATTCCTGGGTGACTTGCGACAGGCGCTCGGCCCAGACCGGCACGGTGCCGACGTGGAACATGCGGCTGGTGTCGCCGTGGTAGCCGTCCTTGATGACGGTGACGTCGATGTTCAGGGTGTCGCCGTCCTTCAGCGGCTTGTCGCCGGGAATCCCGTGGCACACCACGTGGTTGATCGAGGTGCAGATCGACTTGGGGAAACCCTTGTAGTTCAGCGGCGCAGGGATGGCCTTTTGCACGTCGACGATATAGTCGTGGCAAATGCGGTCCAGCGCTTCGGTGGTGACGCCGGGCTTGACGTGTTCGGCAATCATTTCCAGGACGTCGGCAGCCAGTTTGCCGGCAACACGCATGCCAGCGATATCTTCGGCGGTTTTGAGGGTTACGGTCATACAGGCTCTCTCTAGCGCGACGCGCTGAAATCAATACGGTTTACGGGTGTGCGACAAAAGGTTGCAGAATTCGCACAAGCCCAAAAAACGCGATTCTAGCAGACGCAAGGGTGAAACCATGAGCGTCTGGCGATCGCTTCTGTCTATAAGGATGGGGGCATTCTGGCTCTATTCAAAGGCTTAGGCAAAAGCGACTGACGGCAAATGTGATTGCGGGTTTCGTTTTTGCAAGCTCTGTGGTATAAAATGCGCCGCTTTCCGGGGATACCCCGCAAAGCTTAAATCCACACACGTGTCGACACGATGACCTGGGTGCCGGAGGCGAATGCCGCTGGTTGGTCATTGGGATACGTGGAGGCCAAACCCGACTTATTAAGGAACTATCATGTCCCAAGTCAACATGCGCGATATGCTGAAGGCCGGTGTGCACTTCGGTCACCAGACCCGTTACTGGAACCCGAAAATGGGTAAATACATTTTCGGCGCGCGTAACAAGATCCACATCATCAACCTTGAAAAAACCCTGCCAATGTTCAACGAAGCTCTGACTTTCGTAGAGCGCCTGGCCCAGGGCAAAAACAAGATTCTGTTCGTCGGCACCAAGCGTTCCGCTGGCAAGATCGTTGCTGAAGAAGCAGCACGTTGCGGTTCGCCGTACGTCGATCACCGCTGGTTGGGCGGCATGCTGACCAACTTCAAAACCATCCGTGCTTCCATCAAGCGTCTGCGTGACCTTGAAGTGCAAGCCGAAGACGGTACTTTCGCCAAGCTGACCAAGAAAGAGGCGCTGATGCGCACTCGCGACCTGGAAAAGCTCGATCGTTCCCTGGGTGGTATCAAGGACATGGGCGGTCTGCCTGACGCACTGTTCGTTATCGACGTTGATCACGAGCGCATCGCGATCACCGAAGCCAACAAGCTGGGCATCCCGGTTATCGGCGTAGTCGATACCAACAGCAGCCCGGAAGGCGTTGACTACATCATCCCAGGCAACGATGACGCAATCCGCGCTATCCAGCTGTACATGGGTTCGATGGCTGACGCTGTAATCCGTGGTCGCAACCACGTTGCTGGCGGTACCGAGCAGTTCGTTGAAGAAGCTCCGGTAGCTGCAGCTGAGTAACTGACGCCTTGGCGTTGACTCAGTAAGCAAAAAGGGGGCTTGGCCCCCTTTTTGCCACCTCGAAAACCATTTGTCGGCAGCGCAGCTACAACATTTGTAACGTGCAGCGGCCTACAAGGGTGGTTCGGGAAGAATTGATCGCCCGTTCAATCGGGTGGAATGGTTGAAAACCTATCCAAGAGGATTTTGAAAATGGCAGAGATTACTGCAGCGTTGGTTAAAGAACTGCGTGAGCGTACCGGCGAAGGCATGATGGATTGCAAAAAGGCCTTGACCAAGGCCGGCGGCGACATCGAAAAAGCCATTGATGACATGCGTGCTTCGGGCGCCATCAAGGCTGCCAAGAAAGCAGGCAACGTCGCTGCTGAAGGCGCCATCGCAATCAAGGAAGACGGCAAATCGGCCGTTATCCTGGAAGTTAACTCGCAGACCGACTTCCTGGCCCTGCAAGACGACTTCAAGAACTTCGTCGCTGCCAGCGTTGAAAAAGCATTCGCTGACAAGCTGACCGACGCGGCTCCGCTGATCGAAGCTCAAGAAGCTGATCGTCTGGTTCTGGTGGGTAAAGTAGGCGAGAACGTTAACATTCGTCGCCTGACCCGCGTTGAAGGTGACGTTGTCGGTGCTTACCTGCACGGCAACAAGATCGGTGTTGTGGTTGCCCTGAAAGGCGGCAACGTTGAACTGGCCAAAGACATCGCTATGCACGTAGCGGCCAGCAACCCTGAATTCCTGCTGCCATCGGAAGTTTCTGCTGAAGCCATCGAACGCGAGAAAGCCGTGTTCCTGCAGCTGAACGAAGAGAAAATCAAAGGCAAGCCTGAAAACATCGTTGAAAACATGGTCAAGGGTCGTATCAGCAAGTTCCTGGCTGAGGCTTCCCTGGTTGAGCAGGCGTTCGTCAAGAACCCTGAAATCAAGGTTGGCGAACTGGCCAAGAAAGCCGGTGCTGAAATCGTTTCCTTCACCTACTACAAAGTAGGCGACGGCATCGAGAAGCCGGTCGACAACTTCGCTGAAGAAGTTGCTGCCCAGCTGGCTGCCACCAAGAAGTAAGACAGTTTTTAACTGTCGCCCAAAAGAGGCTGCCCGCTTACGCGCGCAGCCTCTTTTCAAATGGGGTGATCGATTTTTATTGGTTTCCCTTTGGAACTGGCTTACAAAGCCGTGTTCCGATGGCGCTGTGACAGCGTCAAGCTAGAGTGAACGCAGGCCGTAAACGGCTTGCCAAGAATTTTCAAAAAATACGCCGCAGGAGAGATTCGCAATGGCTCAGCAGGGCAGTGGTCATCAGGCTCGCTATAAACGCATTCTACTCAAGCTTAGCGGCGAGGCCCTGATGGGCTCGGAAGAGTTTGGGATCGATCCCAAAGTACTCGATCGCATGGCGCTGGAAGTCGGCCAGTTGGTCGGTATCGGTGTCCAGGTCGGTCTGGTGATCGGCGGCGGCAACCTGTTCCGTGGCGCGGCACTCAGCGCTGCCGGCATGGATCGGGTGACAGGCGACCACATGGGCATGCTGGCCACTGTGATGAACGCCCTGGCCATGCGTGATGCGCTGGAACGCGCCAATATCACCGCGATCGTGATGTCGGCTATTTCCATGGTTGGCGTAACGGATCACTATGATCGTCGCAAGGCCATGCGTCACCTGGATGCCAAGGAAGTCGTGATTTTTGCGGCCGGTACCGGCAACCCATTCTTTACCACCGATTCGGCAGCTTGCCTGCGTGGTATCGAGATCAACGCGGACGTGGTGCTCAAGGCCACCAAGGTTGACGGTGTCTACACTGCAGACCCATTCAAAGACCCGCATGCCGAGAAGTTCGATCATCTGACTTATGATGAAGTACTGGATCGCAAGCTGGGCGTGATGGACCTGACGGCAATTTGCTTGTGCCGCGACCACAAGATGCCGCTGCGCGTATTTAACATGAACAAGCCCGGCGCCCTGCTGAACATCGTACACGGCGGCGCGGAAGGGACTCTGATCGAGGAAATCGAACAATGATCAACGAAATCAAAAAAGACGCTCAAGAGCGCATGCAAAAATCCCTGGAATCCCTGAACCATGCGTTTGGCCAGATTCGTACCGGCAAGGCCCACCCAAGCATCCTGGGCAGCGTGATGGTGCCTTACTACGGCGCTGATACCTCGATCACCCAAGTGGCCAACATCACTGTAAAAGATTCGCGCACCCTGCAAGTCGTTGCTTTCGAGCGCAACATGCTCGGCGCCGTCGACAAGGCCATCCAGAGCGCCGGTTTGAACCTCAATCCGACCAACCTGGGCGAATTGCTGCTGATCTCCATGCCTGCCCTGACCGAAGAAACCCGCAAGGGCTTCACCAAGCAGGCGCGCAGTGCAGCGGAAGACGCGCGTGTTGCCGTGCGCAACATCCGTCGTGATGCCTTGGGTGACCTGAAGAAGCTGGTCAAGGACAAGGAAATCAGCGAAGACGAAGAGCGCCGTGCCGTTGCTGATATCGACAAGCTGACTAAAGATGCCGAGGCCCAGATCACCAAGGCCACGGAAGATAAAGAAAAGGACCTGATGGCCGTATAAGGGGTCAGGACGCCTTCATGGAAAAGACCAAGCAGACTGTGCCCTCCGTGGTGCCGCGCCATGTCGCGATCATCATGGACGGGAATAATCGCTGGGCGAAGAAGCGCTTTATGCCGGGCGTTGCCGGGCATAAGGCGGGTGTCGACGCTGTACGAGCCGTGATTGAGGTGTGCGCCGAGGCCAAGGTCGAAGTATTGACCTTGTTCGCGTTCTCCAGTGAAAACTGGCAGCGCCCGGCCGAGGAGGTCAGTGCCTTGATGGACCTGTTCTTCAAGGCCCTGCGCCGCGAGGCCAAGCGCCTGAACGAGAACAACATCAGCCTGCGTATCATCGGTGACCGTTCGCGGTTTCATCCGGAGCTGCAGGCGGCCATGCGCGAAGCCGAGGCGATCACTGCCGGCAGCAACCGTTTTGTGCTGCAGATCGCAGCCAACTACGGCGGCCAGTGGGATATTGCCCAGGCCGCGCAGCGTCTGGCGCGGGAAGTGCAGGCCGGCCATCTGCGCCCGGAAGACATCACCCCCGAACTCTTGCAAACCTGCCTGGTGACCGGCGACCTGCCGTTGCCGGACCTGTGCATTCGTACCGGTGGCGACCATCGCATCAGCAACTTCCTGTTGTGGCAGTTGGCCTATACCGAACTGTACTTCTCCGACCTGTTCTGGCCGGACTTCAAACACGATGCCATGCGCAATGCGCTGGCCGATTTCGCTTCCCGTCAGCGTCGCTTCGGTAAAACGAGCGAGCAGATCGAAGCTGGAGCCCGGGTTTAATGCTTAAACAACGAATCATCACGGCGCTGATCCTGCTGCCTATTGCCCTGTGCGGGTTTTTCCTGCTTGAAGGTGCGAACTTCGCGCTGTTCATCGGCCTGGTTGTGACCCTGGGTGCCTGGGAATGGGCGCGCCTGGCGGGTTTCGCCGCGCAGTTGCCTCGTGTGGTGTATGCCGCTGTCATGGCGTTGTTGATGTTCCTGATGTACATCCTGCCGGACGTGGCGCCCTGGGTGCTGGGTGCGGCGGTGTTGTGGTGGGCGTTGGCGACCTATCTGGTGCTGACCTATCCGGGCACCAGCAGTCACTGGTCCAGTGTTGCCTGCAAGCTGGTGATTGGCCTTTTGATTCTGTTGCCTGCCTGGCAGGGCCTGGTCTACATCAAGCACATGCAACTGGGTAACTGGCTGATCATGGCGGTGATGGTCCTGGTGTGGGGTGCCGATATCGGCGCCTATTTCTCCGGGCGTGCCTTCGGCAAGCGCAAGCTGGCGCCGGCGGTCAGTCCGGGCAAAAGCTGGGAAGGCGTATATGGCGGCCTGGCGTTGACCCTGGTGATTACCGTGGTGGTCGGTGTGGTGCGTGGCTGGACCGTCAAGGAAATGCTACTGGGCCTGGTGGGCGCAGCCGTGGTGGTGTTCATCTCGGTGGTCGGTGACCTGACCGAAAGCATGTTCAAGCGCCAGGCCGGGATCAAGGACAGCAGTAACCTGCTGCCGGGTCACGGTGGCGTGCTGGACCGTATCGACAGCCTGACTGCCGCGATCCCGATCTTTGCCGTACTGCTATGGATGGCTGCCTCGTGAGCCGCCTGCAACAGGTAACCGTGCTGGGCGCTACCGGCTCGGTGGGGCTAAGCACCCTGGATGTGATTGCCCGTCATCCCGAGCGTTATCAAGTATTCGCCTTGACCGGTTTCAGTCGCCTGAGTGAACTGCTGGCACTGTGTGTGCGGCACGCGCCGCAATACGCAGTAGTGCCCGAAGCGGCAGTTGCACGTGGTTTGCAGGATGACTTGCGCGCTGCGGGCCTGGCGACTCAGGTATTGGTGGGGGAGGAGGGGTTGTGCCAGGTTTCGGCAGACCCTGAGGTCGACACCGTGGTTGCGGCGATTGTCGGCGCTGCCGGCTTGCGCCCGACCCTGGCGGCCGTTGATGCGGGCAAGAAGATTCTGCTGGCCAACAAAGAAGCCCTGGTGATGTCCGGGGCACTCTTCATGCAGGCGGTGCGCAAGAGCGGCGCCGTGCTGTTGCCGCTCGACAGCGAGCACAACGCGATTTTCCAATGCATGCCTGGTGATTTCGCCCGCGGGTTGAGCCAGGTCGGCGTGCGCCGGATTCTGCTGACAGCCTCCGGTGGTCCGTTCCGGCAGACGCCGCTGGCCGATCTGGAGCATGTTTCTCCCGATCAGGCGTGCGCTCACCCGAACTGGTCCATGGGGCGCAAGATCTCGGTGGATTCAGCGAGCATGATGAACAAGGGCCTGGAGCTGATTGAGGCCTGCTGGTTGTTCGATGCCCGGCCGGACCAGGTCGAGGTGGTGATCCACCCGCAAAGTGTGATTCATTCCCTGGTGGACTATGTGGATGGCTCGGTATTGGCCCAACTGGGCAATCCGGACATGCGTACGCCGATCGCCAATGCCCTGGCATGGCCTGAGCGGATTGACTCGGGTGTTGCGCCGCTGGATCTGTTTGCCATTGCCCGTCTGGACTTCGAAGCGCCCGACGAGCAACGCTTCCCTTGCCTGCGTCTTGCGCGGCAAGCTGCGGAGGCGGGTAACAGTGCCCCGGCGATGCTGAATGCGGCCAATGAAGTGGCTGTGGCGGCGTTTCTGGACCGGCGCATCCGCTTTCCGCAGATCGCGGGTATCATCGAGGACGTTTTGAGCCTTGAGCCCGTCGTCCCGGTGAATGATCTGGGCGCGGTGTTCGAAGCGGATGCAAAGGCCCGGGCCTTGACCGAGCAGTGGTTGAGCCGCAATACGCGTTAGCCTCTGGGTGTGTTCAAGCCTTCAGGCACTGGATTGAAATGCGGAGAAATTAGATGAGTGCGCTCTACATGATTGTCGGCACCCTGGTTGCTCTGGGTGTGCTGGTTACCTTCCACGAGTTCGGCCATTTCTGGGTCGCGCGTCGTTGCGGCGTCAAGGTACTGCGCTTTTCCGTAGGCTTCGGCATGCCGTTGCTGCGCTGGCACGACCGTCGTGGCACCGAGTTCGTAATTGCGGCCATTCCATTGGGCGGCTACGTCAAGATGCTCGACGAGCGCGAAGGCGAAGTGCCGGCTGATCAGTTGGATCAATCCTTCAACCGCAAGACCGTTCGTCAGCGCATCGCCATCGTCGCGGCAGGCCCGATCGCGAATTTCCTGTTGGCGATGGTGTTCTTCTGGGTCCTGGCCATGTTGGGTAGCCAGCAGGTGCGTCCGGTGATCGGTGCCGTCGAGGCCGACAGCATGGCGGCGAAGGCCGGCCTGACTGCCGGGCAAGAAATTGTTGCAGTTGATGGCGAGCCAACCACCGGCTGGGGTGCCGTCAATTTGCAGTTGGTGCGTCGCTTGGGTGAAAGCGGCATCGTGAAACTGGTGGTGCGCGATCAGGATTCCACCACCGAAAGCTCGCGCGAGCTGGCCCTGGATCACTGGCTGAAAGGCTCCGATGAGCCTGACCCGATCAAATCCCTGGGCATTCGCCCATGGCGTCCGTCCTTACCGCCGGTGCTGGCGGAGCTGGATCCGAAGGGGCCGGCCCAGGCCGCGGGTCTGAAAACCGGCGATCGCCTGCTGGCCCTCGATGGCCAGGCGCTGGGTGACTGGCAGCAGGTGGTCGACCTGGTGCGTGTACGCCCTGATACCAAAATTGTGCTGAAAGTTGAGCGCGATGGTGCTCAAATCGACGTCCCTGTGACCCTGGCGGTTCGTGGGGAAGCCAAGGCAGCCGGGGGTTACCTGGGGGCCGGCGTCAAAGGTGTCGATTGGCCACCTTCGATGGTTCGAGAGGTCAGCTTCGGGCCGTTGGCAGCGATTGGCGAGGGTGCGAGACGCACCTGGACCATGAGTGTGCTGACCCTCGATTCCCTCAAGAAAATGTTGTTCGGCGAGCTCTCGGTAAAAAACTTGAGTGGACCGATAACCATTGCTAAAGTGGCGGGCGCTTCTGCCCAGTCGGGCGTTGTAGATTTCCTGAATTTCCTGGCTTATCTGAGTATTAGCCTTGGGGTTCTGAATTTGTTGCCCATTCCAGTATTGGATGGGGGGCATCTGTTGTTTTATCTGGTCGAGTGGGCGCGTGGTCGCCCCTTGTCGGATCGGGTGCAGGGTTGGGGGATACAGATCGGTATCAGTTTGGTGGTCGGGGTGATGTTATTAGCCCTGGTCAACGATCTGGGACGACTGTAACGCTTCGCTGAATTGCGAATCTGCCGCATTTTGCGGCAGTTTGTTTATTGCCAGTTGGAATAAGAAAGGACTTCATGAAACGTCTGCTGCTAACTGCGGTTCTCACCGTATTGATGATCGCCGAAGTTCACGCCGAGTCCTTCACCATCTCCGATATTCGCGTCAACGGCCTCCAGCGGGTTTCCGCGGGTAGCGTCTTTGGTGCCTTGCCGTTGAACGTCGGGGAACAGGCTGATGACCGTCGCCTGGTGGAATCCACTCGTGCGCTGTTCAAAACCGGGTTCTTTCAAGATATCCAGCTGGGTCGCGAAGGTAACGTCCTCGTCATCACTGTCGTCGAGCGACCTTCTGTCGCCAGTATCGAGATCGAAGGCAACAAGGCGATCTCCACTGAGGACTTGATGAAAGGCCTCAAGCAATCCGGCCTTGCCGAAGGCGAGATCTTCCAGCGTGCCACCCTCGAAGGCGTGCGTAACGAACTGCAACGCCAGTACGTTGCCCAAGGTCGTTACTCGGCTACCGTCGAGACCGAAGTGGTGCCGCAACCGCGTAACCGCGTCGGCCTGAAGGTCAACATCAACGAAGGCACCGTGGCGGCCATCCAGCACATCAACGTGGTGGGTAACACCAAGTTTGCTGATGACGACCTGATCGACCTGTTCGAACTCAAGACCACCAACTGGCTGTCGTTCTTCAAGAACGATGACAAGTATGCCCGTGAAAAACTCTCCGGTGACCTGGAGCGCCTGCGTTCCTACTACCTGGACCGCGGCTATATCAACATGGATATCGCTTCGACCCAGGTGTCCATCACCCCGGACAAGAAGCACGTCTATATCACTGTCAACGTCAACGAAGGCGAGAAGTACAAGGTTCGTGACGTCAAGCTCAGCGGCGACTTGAAAGTGCCTGAAGACCAGGTCAAGTCCCTGTTGCTGGTGCAGAAGGACCAGGTGTTCTCGCGCAAGCTGATGACCACCACCTCCGAGCTGATCACCCGTCGCCTGGGTAACGAAGGCTATACCTTCGCCAACGTCAACGGCGTACCGACCCCGCACGACGAAGACCACACCGTGGACATCACCTTCGTTGTAGACCCGGGCAAGCGTGCCTACGTGAACCGCATCAACTTCCGTGGCAACACCAAGTCTGCCGACGAAGTGCTGCGCCGCGAAATGCGTCAGATGGAAGGTGGCTGGGCGTCGACTTACCTGATCGACCAGTCCAAGGTTCGCCTCGAGCGCCTGGGCTTCTTTAAGGAAGTCAACGTTGAAACCCCGGCTGTACCGGGTGTGGATGACCAGGTTGACGTGAACTACGCCGTAGAAGAGCAAGCCTCCGGTTCGATTACCGCCAGTGTCGGTTTCGCCCAGAGTGCCGGCCTGATCCTCGGTGGTTCGATCACCCAGAACAACTTCCTCGGTACCGGTAACAAGGTTTCCATCGGCCTGACCCGAAGCGAATACCAGAGCCGCTATAACTTCGGTTATGTCGACCCCTACTGGACTGCTGACGGCGTGAGCCTGGGCTACAACGCCTTTTATCGCACAACCGACTACAAAGACCTCGACGTTGACGTTGCAAGCTATGCAATCGACAGCTTCGGTGTTGGTGCCAACATTGGTTACCCGATCAGTGAGACCTCGCGTCTGACCTTCGGCCTGACCGCGCAGCAGGACAAGATCAAGACCGGTGTGTACACCGTGGATGAGATCTTCAACTTCGTGCGTAAAGAAGGCGACCAGTTCCTGAACTTCAAGGCTTCGGCCGGCTGGTCGGAATCGACCCTGAACAAAGGCGTACTCGCGACCCGCGGCCATTCCCAGAGCCTGACCCTGGAAGCCACCACGCCGGGCAGCGACCTGTCGTTCTTCAAACTCGACTACCGTGGCCAGTTGTTCCAGCCATTGAGCGAAAACTACACCATGCGCCTGCACACCGAGCTGGGTTACGGCGACGGTTACGGTTCGACCAGCGGCTTGCCGTTCTATGAGAACTACTATGCGGGTGGTTTCAACTCGGTTCGTGGTTTCAAGGACAGCACCCTGGGTCCTCGTGGTACCCCAAGTCGTGGCGAGGCGGTAACCGGTAACCAGGGTACCGTGGCTGACTCGGACAACGACCCGCTGCCATTCGGTGGTAACGTGCTGATCCAGGGTGGTGCGGAAATCCTGTTCCCGCTGCCATTCGTTAAAGATCAACGTTCCCTGCGTACTTCGGTCTTCTGGGATGTGGGTAACGTGTTCGACTCCAAGTGCGAACAGGTCACCAACCCGAATGGCTCGAAGTCCAACACGCAGTGCAACGACGTGAGCTTCAGCAACCTGGCAAGCTCTGTCGGTGTCGGTGTGACCTGGGTTACCGCGCTTGGCCCATTGAGCTTTGCTCTGGCCATGCCGGTCAAGAAACCGGATAACGCTGAAACCCAGATTTTCCAATTCTCCCTCGGCCAGACGTTCTAAGCGTCTGACCCAAGATAACGACAACGGATTCTGTAGGAGTGCATCGTGCGTAAGTTGACTCAATTGGTTCTCCTGGCGACTGTCCTGGTAGCGACCCCGGCCTTTGCCGAAATGAAAATTGCCGTTCTGAACTATCAGATGGCGCTGCTGGAATCCGATGCGGCCAAGAAATATGCCGTAGATGCCGAGAAGAAATTCGGTCCTCAACTGACCAAGCTCAAGACGCTGGAAAGCAGCGCCAAGGGCATCCAGGATCGTCTGGTAGCCGGTGGCGACAAGATGCAGCAAGGCGAGCGCGAGCGTCTGGAGCTTGAATTCAAGCAAAAGGCCCGTGACTACCAGTTCCAGTCCAAGGAACTGAACGAAGCCAAGGCTGTTGCCGACCGCGAAATGCTCAAGCAGCTGAAGCCGAAACTCGACAGCGCTGTGGAAGAAGTCATCAAGAAAGGTGCCTTTGACCTGGTATTCGAACGCGGTGCAGTCATCGACGTTAAACCTCAGTACGACATCACCCGTCAGGTGATCGAGCGCATGAATCAGCTGAAGTAAGCCATGACTGCGACTATCAAGCTCGGCCAATTGGCCGAGTTCCTGGGAGCCACCTTGCGTGGCTCCGCGGAGAAGGAAATCACTGGGCTAGCCACCTTGCAGGAGGCTGGCCCAGCTCAGTTGAGCTTCCTGGCAAACCCCCAATACCGTAAATACCTGGGCGAAAGCCGCGCCGCAGCCGTGCTGCTGAAGGCCGCTGACGCCGAAGGTTTTGCCGGGGACGCGCTGGTTGTTGCCGATCCGTACCTGGCGTATGCCCGGGTGTCGCACCTGTTCGATCCGAAACCCAAGGCCCCCGCCGGTATCCATCCGACGGCGGTGATCGCCGATGACGCTCAGGTTGACCCTGCCGCGAGCATCGGTGCTTTTGTGGTGATTGAAAGCGGTGCACGCATCGGGGCGGGTGTAACGCTGGGTGCCCAGTGTTTTATCGGCGCGCGCAGCGAGATTGGTGCCGGTGGCTGGCTGGCTCCGCGTGTGACCCTGTACCACGACGTGCGTATCGGTGAGCGTGTGGTGATTCAGTCCGGTGCCGTGATTGGCGGCGAGGGCTTCGGCTTCGCCAACTCGAAGGGTGTCTGGCACAAGATTGCCCAAGTGGGCGGCGTGTTGATTGGCGATGACGTTGAAATTGGCGTCAACACTGCCGTTGACCGCGGGGCCCTGGCCGATACCGTCATTGGTAACGGCGTGAAACTGGATAACCAGATTCAGATCGCCCACAACGTGCAGATTGGCGATCACACCGCCATGGCCGCCTGCGTGGGGATCTCCGGCAGCACCAGGATCGGCAAGCATTGCATGCTCGCCGGGGGTGTTGGCCTGGTGGGCCATATCGAAGTGTGCGACAACGTATTCATCACCGGCATGACCATGGTGACCCATTCGATTACCGAGCCTGGGTCCTATTCATCCGGTACGGCCATGCAGCCTGCGGCCGAATGGCGCAAGAGCGCGGCGCGTCTGAGGCAGCTCGACGATATCGCTCGGCGCCTGAAACATCTGGAAAAGCGTGTTGGGGACGTGACCCCTGGCGGTAATGCTTCATCAGATGGCTGATACCATTTCCATATCAAGTGTGCACAGCCGCTAGACTGCCTCCTTGATTTGCTAGAGGGGCGTGCCTTAGTCCGCACGCTCCCAATCTTTATTACAGGCTTCCCCCCGAAATGATGGACATCAACGAGATTCGCGAATACCTGCCTCACCGTTACCCGTTCCTGCTGGTGGACCGGGTCACGGACCTCAATGTTGAGGAAAAGCGCATTCGTGCCTACAAGAATGTCAGCATCAACGAACCGTTCTTCAACGGTCACTTCCCTGCGCATCCCATCATGCCAGGCGTATTGATCATCGAAGCGATGGCCCAGGCTGCCGGTATCCTTGGTTTCAAAATGCTCGACCTGAAGCCTGCCGATGGCACGCTCTACTATTTCGTGGGCTCTGACAAACTGCGCTTCCGCAACCCGGTAACTCCGGGTGACCAGTTGATCCTTGAAGCCAAGTTCATCAGCTGCAAGCGCCAGATCTGGAAGTTCGAATGCCAGGCCTCGGTCGACGGCAAGCCGGTGTGCTCGGCTGAAATCATCTGTGCGGAACGCAAACTATGAGTTTGATTGACCCTCGCGCAATCATCGATCCGACGGCCGTACTGGCCGCCGACGTTGAGGTCGGCCCTTGGTCGATCGTCGGCGCAGGTGTGGAAATCGGCGAGGGGACAGTCATCGGGCCGCATGTGATCCTCAAAGGCCCGACGAGGATTGGCAAACACAATCGTATCTATCAGTTCTCATCGATAGGCGAAGACACCCCGGACATGAAGTACAAGGGTGAAGAAACACGTCTGGTAATCGGTGATCACAACATCATCCGTGAAGGCGTGACCATTCACCGCGGTACTGTCCAGGACCGTGCCGAGACCACCCTGGGTGACCACAACCTGGTGATGGCTTATGCGCATATCGGTCATGACAGCGTAATCGGCAACCATTGCATCCTGGTCAACAACACTGCGTTGGCCGGCCATGTGCACGTTGACGATTGGGCGATCCTGTCCGGCTTTACCCTGGTGCATCAGTACTGCCATATCGGCGCCCACAGCTTTTCCGGCATGGGTACCGCCATCGGCAAGGACGTTCCGGCGTTCGTCACCGTATTCGGCAACCCGGCCGAGGCCCGCAGCATGAACTTCGAAGGCATGCGCCGTCGGGGCTTCAGCGAAGACGCGATCCACGCCCTGCGCCGCGCCTACAAGGTGGTTTACCGCCAGGGGCTGACGGTCGACCAGGCCTTGATCGAACTGACGGAGCCAGCCGCATTGTTTCCGGAAGTCGCGATATTCCGTGACTCTATCCAGTCGTCGACTCGCGGCATCACCCGCTGATCATGGCCAGGCTGCGTATAGCGTTGGTGGCCGGAGAAGCTTCCGGCGATATTCTCGGTGCAGGCCTGATGCGGGCCCTCAAGCTCCAGCATCCGGCGGTTGAATTCATCGGTGTCGGCGGTCCGTTGATGCAGGCTGAAGGCCTGACGTCCTACTTCCCTATGGAACGCTTGTCGGTCATGGGGCTGGTGGAGGTGCTGGGCCGTTTGCGCGAGCTGCTGGCCCGTCGCAAAAAGCTGATCCAGACCCTGATCGAAGAAAAGCCCGACGTCTTTATCGGAATCGACGCGCCGGACTTCACCCTCAATATCGAACTCAAATTGCGTCAGGCCGGGATCAAGACCGTGCATTACGTCAGCCCGTCCGTGTGGGCGTGGCGGCAAAAGCGCGTGCTCAAGATTCGCGAAGGCTGCGACCTGATGCTGACCCTGCTGCCCTTCGAGGCCAGGTTCTACGAAGAGAAGGGCGTGCCGGTGCGGTTTGTCGGGCACACCCTGGCCGATACCATTCCTCTGCAGGCCGACCGTGCTGCCGCGCGTGCCGAACTGGGTTTGCCCGAAGGTCCGCTGGTGGCCTTGATGCCGGGGAGCCGTGGCGGCGAAGTCGGTCGTCTCGGCGCGCTGTTTTTTGATGCAGCCGAACGCCTGCAGGCGCTGAAGCCGGGTGTGCGCTTCGTATTGCCATGCGCCAGTCCTCAGCGCCGTGCACAAATTGAAGAATTGCTGGTAGGGCGCAACTTGCCGTTGACCCTGCTCGACGGCGGCTCGCACCTGGCACTGGCGGCGTGCGATGCGGTGCTGATCGCCTCCGGCACTGCGACCCTGGAGGCCTTGCTCTACAAGCGCCCGATGGTTGTGGCCTATCGCCTGGCGCCGCTGACCTACTGGATTCTCAAGCGTATGGTCAAAAGCCCCTACATCTCCCTGCCGAATTTGCTGGCCCAGCGTCTGTTGGTGCCCGAGTTGTTGCAGGACGATGCGACGCCTGAAGCCCTGGCGCAAACCCTTTTCCCGTTGATCGACGGTGGCGAAGAGCAGACCCGTGGTTTCGACGAAATTCACCGCACCTTGCGCCGTGATGCGTCGAACCAGGCGGCGGATGCCGTGCTGACGTTGATCGGTCATAAGCAGGAAGCCCTATGAAGACGCAAATGGGCCTGGATTTCAGCCTGGTCGCCGATGCCCTTGACCTGGTTGCCGGTGTTGACGAAGTCGGACGCGGCCCGCTGTGCGGCGCAGTCGTCACCGCCGCGGTGATTCTCGATCCAAACCGTCCGATCCTTGGCCTCAACGATTCGAAGAAACTCACCGAAGCCCGTCGCGAAAAACTCTACGACGAGATCTGCGAGAAAGCCCTGAGTTGGCACATCGCCCGCGCTGAAGTCGAAGAGATCGACAAACTGAACATCCTGCACGCCACCATGCTGGCCATGCAGCGCGCCATTGAAGGCCTGCATATCACGCCAAAAATGGCGATGATCGACGGCAACCGCTGCCCGAAGCTGACGATGCCCGCAGAAGCGGTGGTCAAGGGTGATAGCAAAGTGCCGGCGATTGCCGCTGCATCGATCCTGGCCAAGGTCAGCCGTGACCGTGAAATGGCGGCTTTCGAATTGATCTATCCCGGCTACGGCATCGGCGGGCACAAAGGCTATCCAACGCCCGTTCATCTGGAAGCTTTGGCTCGCCTGGGCCCGACCCCGATCCACCGCCGCTCGTTTGCCCCGGTTCGCCAGGCTTTCGAGGCTCGGGAAAGCCTGATCGAGGTTTAGCAGCAAGGCTGATGTTTTTGCCAAGGCCCGGTACAATCCGGGCCTTGTTGTCTCCACGTTTTGTACAGGATCACTATGCCGGCTTCATTCGTTCACCTGCGCCTGCACACTGAATACTCCCTGGTCGACGGCCTGGTACGGATCAAACCCCTGGTCAAAACCCTAGTGGGCATGAACATGCCTGCCGTGGCGGTGACCGACCAGAACAACATGTGTTCCCTGGTCAAGTTCTACAAGGCCGCCATGGGCGCCGGCATCAAGCCGATCTGCGGTGCCGACCTGTGGCTGTCGAACAAGGACCCGGATAACCCACTGAGCCGCATCAGCCTGTTGGCGATGAACGGCGTGGGTTATCGCAACCTCACCGAACTGATTTCCCGTGGCTTTATCGATGGCCAGCGCAATGGCTCGATCATCATCGAGCGCGAGTGGGTGGCCGAAGCCAGCGAAGGGCTGATCATGCTCTCGGCGGCCAAAGAGGGTGAAATCGGTATCGCGCTGTTGGGCGGCAATCCTCATGAGGCTGAAGTGCTCGCCCGTGAGTGGATGGAGGTGTTCCCCAACCGTTTCTACCTGGAAATCCAGCGCACCAACCGCCCCAACGATGAAGAGCAGTTGCACGCCGCTGTGGCCCTGGCTGAAAAGCTTGGCGCGCCGCTGGTGGCGACCAACGATGTGCGCTTTATCAAGAAGGAAGACTTCGAGGCCCACGAAACCCGCGTATGCATCGGCGAAGGCCGGGCGCTGGACGATCCGCGCCGCTCGAAAAACTACAGCGAAGAGCAGTACCTCAAAAGCGCCGATGAAATGGCCGAGCTGTTCAGTGACCTGCCCGAGGCCCTGGAAAACTCCGTCGAAATTGCCAAGCGCTGCAATATTGAAGTGAAGCTGGGCAAGCACTTCCTGCCCAACTTCCCGATTCCCGATGGCATGACCATCGACGAGTATTTCCGCAAGGTCTCGTTCGACGGTTTGGAGGAACGCCTGAGCGTCCTGCTGCCCAAGGACACCACTGAAGATTATGAAGCCAAGCGCCAGGTCTACGTCGACCGCCTGAATTTCGAGCTGGATATCATTATCCAGATGGGGTTCCCCGGTTACTTCCTGATCGTAATGGACTTTATCCAGTGGGCCAAAAGCAACGGCGTGCCGGTGGGGCCTGGCCGTGGATCGGGTGCTGGGTCGCTGGTGGCCTATGTGCAGAAGATCACCGACCTCGACCCGCTGGAATACGACCTGCTGTTCGAACGTTTCCTTAACCCGGAACGGGTATCGATGCCCGACTTCGACGTCGACTTCTGCATGGATGGTCGCGACCGGGTTATTGAGTACGTGGCCGAGAAATACGGACGCAACGCAGTAAGCCAGATCATCACCTTCGGTTCCATGGCGGCGAAAGCGGTAATTCGCGACGTGGCCCGGGTACAGGGCAAGTCCTACGGCCTGGCTGACCGCCTGTCGAAGATGATTCCGTTTGAAGTCGGCATGACCCTGGAAAAAGCCTACGAGCAGGAAGAAATCCTGCGGGACTTCATCAAGGTCGATGAAGAAGCGGCTGAAATCTGGGACATGGCGCGCAAGCTCGAAGGCGTGGTGCGTAACGTCGGTAAACACGCCGGTGGTGTAGTAATCGCGCCTACCAAGCTGACCGACTTTTCGCCGATCTATTGCGACGAAGAAGGCGACGGCCTGGTAACCCAGTTCGACAAGGACGACGTGGAGGCGGCCGGCCTGGTGAAGTTCGACTTCCTCGGCCTGCGTACCCTGACGATCATCGACTGGGCGCTGAAGACCATCAACCGCGACCGCGCCAAGGTCAATGAGCCACCGCTGGATATCGCGTTTATCCCGCTGGATGACAAGCCGACCTACAGCCTGCTGCAAAAAGCCGAAACCACGGCCGTGTTCCAGCTTGAATCCCGCGGCATGAAAGAGCTGATCAAAAAGCTCAAGCCCGACTGCCTGGAAGACTTGATCGCACTGGTGGCCCTGTTCCGTCCGGGCCCGCTGCAGTCAGGCATGGTGGATGACTTCATCAATCGTAAGCACGGGCGTGCCGAGCTGGCTTACCCGCACTCCGACTACCAGTACGAAGGCCTCAAGCCGGTACTGGCACCGACCTACGGCATCATCCTGTATCAAGAACAGGTGATGCAGATTGCCCAGGTCATGGCCGGCTATACCCTCGGCGGCGCGGACATGCTGCGTCGAGCCATGGGTAAGAAAAAGCCCGAGGAAATGGCCAAGCAGCGCGGTGGCTTCATTGAAGGTTGCGCCACCAACAACATCGATGCCGACCTGGCCGGTAACATCTTCGACCTGGTGGAAAAGTTCGCCGGTTACGGCTTCAACAAATCCCACTCTGCCGCCTATGGCCTGGTGTCTTACCAGACTGCGTGGCTGAAGGCTCACTACCCGGCGCCGTTCATGGCGGCGGTACTGTCTGCGGATATGCACAACACCGACAAGGTCGTGACCTTGATCGAGGAAGTGCGCACCATGAAGCTGCGCCTCGACGCGCCGGACGTGAACACTTCCGAGTTCAAGTTCACGGTGAACGACGAAGGCCGCATCATCTATGGCCTCGGCGCGATCAAGGGCGTGGGCGAAGGCCCGGTGGAGGCGATTACCGAAGCGCGTCAGGACGGGCCGTTCAAGGACCTGTTCGATTTCTGCGCCCGGGTCGACCTCAAGCGCATCAACAAACGTACTCTGGATGGCTTGATCCGCAGCGGCGCCCTGGATCGCCTGGGCCCGTACTTCCATGACGAGCCGAAGGCGTACCAGGCCAATATCGACCGCAACCGCGCGGTATTGCTGACCGCCATGGAAGAAGCGATCAAGGCCGCCGAGCAGACCGCACGCACCCACGACAGCGGCCACGCCGACCTGTTTGGCGGGCTGTTCGTCGAAGAAGATGCCGACGTCTACGCCAACCATCGCAAGGCCAAGGAGCTGACCCTCAAGGAACGCCTCAAGGGTGAGAAAGACACCCTGGGCCTGTACCTCACCGGTCACCCGATTGACGAATATGAAGGTGAAATCCGGCGTTTCGCCCGCCAGCGCATCATCGACCTGAAGCCGGCGCGGGATACCCAGACCGTCGCAGGCATGATCATCGCGCTGCGGGTGATGAAGAATAAAAAGGGCGACAAGATGGGTTTCATCACCCTCGACGACCGCTCGGGCCGGATCGAAGCCTCGCTGTTTGCCGATGCATTCCATTCCGCCCAGTCGCTGTTGCAGACCGACGCGATGGTGGTGGTGGAAGGGGAGGTCAGCAACGACGACTTCTCCGGCGGCCTGCGCCTGCGGATCAAGCGCGTGATGAGCATGGAAGATGCTCGCACCAACCTGGCCGAAAGCCTGCGCCTGAAGGTCAGGACCGATGCGCTCAAGGGCGATCAGCTACGCTGGTTGGGTGACTTGCTTAAACGCCACCGTGGCGCCTGCCCGGTGACCATGGAGTACACCGGCAACGACGCCAAGGCGATGTTGCAGTTTGGTGAGACGTGGCGAATTGACCCCGCCGATGGCTTGATTCAAGCATTGCGTGACCAGTTCGGGCGTGACAACGTCTTCCTCCAATACCGTTGACGGTCAGGCAGTACGAAGATCGCCTGATCTCGACCGAACATTTAATCTCGACCTAACCGCGCCTCTCCCTTAAGGTAGGGCGCGAATAGACAACCGGCTGGCCAGGCACTCCTTGGCCGTCGACCCAAGACGGACGCTTATGAACCCGAATTTTCTTGATTTCGAACAGCCGATCGCTGACCTGCAAGCCAAGATCGAAGAGCTGCGCCTGGTCGGCAATGACAATTCGCTGAATATCGGCGATGAAATCGCTCGCCTGCAAGACAAGAGCAGCACGCTTACCGAAGACATCTTCGGCAAGCTGACCAGCTGGCAGATCGCGCGCCTGGCCCGCCACCCGCGCCGTCCGTACACCCTGGACTACATCGACCATATCTTTACCGAGTTCGATGAGCTGCACGGCGACCGTCACTTCTCCGACGACGCCGCCATCGTGGGCGGTATCGCTCGCCTGGACGACCAGCCAGTGATGGTCATCGGTCACCAGAAAGGCCGTGAAGTGCGCGAGAAAGTCCGCCGCAACTTCGGCATGCCGCGCCCTGAAGGCTACCGCAAGGCGTGTCGTCTGATGGAAATGGCCGAGCGCTTCAAGATGCCGATCCTGACCTTCATCGACACCCCGGGCGCCTACCCGGGTATCGACGCTGAAGAGCGCAACCAGAGCGAAGCGATTGCGTGGAACCTGCGGGTGATGGCGCGCCTGAAGACGCCAATCATCGCTACCGTGATCGGCGAAGGCGGTTCCGGCGGCGCATTGGCGATTGGCGTCTGCGACCAGCTGAACATGCTGCAATATTCCACCTACGCGGTGATCTCGCCGGAAGGTTGCGCCTCGATCCTGTGGAAAACCGCCGAGAAGGCACCGGATGCCGCGGAAGCCATGGGCATCACTGCCGATCGCCTGAAAGGCCTGGGTATCGTGGACAAGGTGATCGCCGAGCCATTGGGCGGCGCCCACCGTGACCCGGCTGCCGCTGCCGCGACCATTCGTGCCGAACTCAGCTCGCAGCTGGCGATGCTCAAGAAGTTCGACAACGAGGCGCTGCTGGCCCGTCGTTACGAGCGCCTGATGAGCTACGGTCTCTAAGCCGACGCGTTACTAAATGTGGGAGCTGGCTTGTGTGGGAGCGGGCTTGCTCGCGAAGGCGGTGATTCAGTCAATATAGTTGGCGACTGACACACTGCATTCGCGAGCAAGCCCGCTCCCACATTTGCTTTGTGTATGCTGGGTTATCGCATTCCAGATTGATGGCGTACTTTGCTATGAAGCCCACGTTAACCGCCAAGCTCCTGCAAGCCGTCGCGCCCTGGCGCAACGCCCCGGCCTGGCACATCGCCTTCTCCGGCGGCCTCGACTCCACCGTCCTGCTGCACCTCCTGGCCACGCTGGCCAAAATCGACAAGCTCCCGCCACTCAGCGCTATCCATGTTCATCATGGGCTGCAAGCTGCGGCGGATGCGTGGCCGGCCCATTGCCAGTCCGTGTGCGACGCCTTGTGCGTGCCTTTGCGGGTGATCCGCGTGCAAGTGCAACAAGGTGCAAGCCTGGAGCGCGCGGCCCGTGACGCGCGGTATCAGGCGTTTGCCGAGGTCACCGGGGCAGGGGAGTTGCTGGTCACGGGCCAGCACCGTGACGATCAGGCAGAAACCTTACTGTTTCGGCTGTTGCGTGGGGCTGGCGTGCGTGGCCTGGCGGCAATGCCCGCGCAGCGCCCTTTGGCAGATGGCTATCTGGTGCGACCCTTGCTGGATGTGTCTCGCGCCGAGCTTGAAGCCTACGCCCGTGAACATCAATTGACCTGGATCGAAGACCCGTCGAACGCTGATCCGCGTTTCTCCCGCAATTACCTGCGCCACCATGTTTTCCCGCAGTTGACCGAACGTTGGCCCCAGGCCGTCAGCACCATGGCCCGCAGCGCTGAACACTTGAGCGAAGCCCAGGGCTTGCTCGACGAACTGGCGCAGATGGACCTGCTGGCCGCCAGCCAGCACCCGGTGTTTCCCTGGCTGGCATTGCCTTCGCTGACCCTTGAACCGCTTGCCGCGCTCTCCGAGGCCCGCCAGCGCAACGCACTTAGGCACTGGCTGATACCGCTGACACGCTTGCCCGACAGTGACCACTGGACCGGCTGGGCGACCTTGCGCGACGCCAAACACGATGCACAGCCACTGTGGCGCCTGGCCGACGGTCAATTGCACCGTTGTGGTGGACTTATCTGGTGGTTACCTGCCAGTTGGTCGGAATTTTCTGACGCATCGGTGAGCTGGCCGCACCCGCAAAACCCACTACAGTTACCCGGTAACGGCCAAGTGCGCTTCAGCGGCAGTGCACCCGAAGGCCCCCTGAGCATCCGTTATCGCCAGGGCGGTGAAATCATGGAATTGCCAGGCCGGGGCCGGCGCGACCTGAAGCGCTTGCTTAACGAAAGTGCGGTGCCAGGCTTCATCCGTGGCAGATTGCCGCTGCTGTATCAGGGCCAGCAATTGCTGGCTGTGGCCAACCTGCCGGGGCTTGCGGCGGGTGGCGGTACCGGCTGGCAATTACATTGGATGCCACCAACCTGCGATCAAGGTTTGAGCTGATAGAGCCTTTCCGGTAGACTACGCTCCCTTCTTGATACAACTTCTGTGGATTCGCCTGAATCGCAGCAGTTGCCGATTACCAAGCAGTCTTTGCTGGGCGATTCCAAAAAATGTGTAGCGATCAACGTACCGGTGTTTCATTGCTGGTCTGTCACAACGCGGCGGTTTTTTTGAAAGGTGCACTGTGATTAATGCAGGTGATCGGGGGCTTCGGCCTTCCTTCGCTTTCCCCGGCGGCTCGGACCGCTTTAACGCAGACTTCTAGGGTTTTTCATGACGCGCTACATATTCGTCACGGGCGGTGTTGTTTCTTCATTGGGGAAAGGCATTGCCTCCGCTTCATTGGCGGCCATCCTGGAGGCGCGGGGACTTAAGGTCACCATGCTCAAGCTGGACCCGTACATCAACGTTGACCCGGGCACCATGAGCCCGTTCCAGCACGGTGAAGTGTTCGTCACCCACGACGGCGCCGAGACCGACCTGGACCTGGGCCACTACGAGCGGTTCATCCGCACGACCATGACCCAGAACAACAACTTCACCACCGGCCGTGTCTACGAGCACGTGCTGCGCAAGGAGCGCCGTGGTGACTACCTGGGTGCAACCATCCAGGTGATCCCGCACATCACCGACGAAATCAAGCGCCGCATCATCAAGGGTGCAGGCGATGCCGACGTGGCGATGGTCGAGATCGGTGGCACCGTGGGTGACATCGAATCCCAACCGTTCCTCGAAGCCATCCGCCAGTTGCGTTTCGAAGTCGGCGCCAAGCGCGCGATGCTGATGCACCTGACGCTGGTGCCGTACATCGCCACCGCCGGCGAAACCAAAACCAAGCCTACCCAGCACTCGGTCAAGGAACTGCGTTCCATCGGCCTGCAGCCGGACGTGCTGGTGTGCCGCTCCGACCACGCGATCGACATCGCGTCCCGTCGCAAGATCGCCCAGTTCACCAACGTTGAAGAACGTGCGGTAATCGCCCTGGAAGATGCCGACACCATCTACAAGATCCCGGGCATCCTGCATTCCCAGGGCCTGGATGATTTTGTCGTCGAGCGCTTCGGCCTGCAATGTGGCGGCGCCGATCTGTCCGAGTGGGAAGCCGTGGTCGACGCCAAGCTCAACCCTGAGCATGAAGTCACCATCGCCATGGTCGGCAAGTACATGGAGCTGCTGGACGCCTACAAGTCGCTGATCGAAGCGATGAGCCACGCGGGCATCAGCAACCGTACCAAGGTCAACCTGCGCTACATCGACTCCGAAGACATCGAGAACCAGGGCACCGCGCTGCTGGAAGGCGTTGATGCCATCCTGGTTCCGGGCGGCTTCGGTCTGCGTGGCGTGGAAGGCAAGATCACTGCCGTCCAGTACGCTCGTGAGAACAAGGTGCCGTACCTGGGTATCTGCCTGGGCATGCAAGTGGCGGTCATCGAGTTCGCCCGTAACGTGATGGGCTGGAAAGACGCCAACTCCACCGAGTTCGATCGCACCAGCGGCCATCCGGTCGTGGGCCTGATCACCGAGTGGGAAGATGCCACCGGCGCTGTCGAAACCCGTACCGAAGCCTCCGACCTGGGCGGCACCATGCGCCTCGGCGCGCAGGATTGCCTGCTGGAGCCGGGGTCCCTGGTTCACGATTGCTACGGCAAGGACGTGATTGTCGAGCGTCACCGTCACCGCTACGAAGTGAACAACAACCTGCTGCCGAAAATCATGGAAGCCGGCCTGAAAATCTCCGGTCGTTCCGGTGATGGCGCGCTGGTTGAAGTGGTTGAAGCACCGGATCATCCATGGTTCGTGGCTTGCCAGTTCCACCCGGAGTTCACCTCGACCCCGCGCGACGGTCACCCGTTGTTCAGCGGCTTCGTTAAAGCAGCACTGACGCAACATCAGAAGAAGGCGTAAACCTGATGGCCCAGAAGATCATTCGCGTAGGCGACATCGAGATTGCCAACGACAAGCCCATGGTGCTGTTCGGCGGCATGAACGTGCTGGAAAGCCGCGACATGGCGATGCAGGTCTGTGAAGAGTACGTGAAGGTGACCGAGAAACTCGGTATCCCCTACGTATTCAAGGCCAGCTTCGACAAGGCCAACCGTTCGTCCGTGACCTCCTACCGCGGCCCGGGCCTTGAAGAAGGCATGCGGATCTTCCAGGACATCAAGCAAGCCTTCGGCGTGCCGATCATCACCGACGTCCACGAGCCTGAGCAGGCTGCCGTGGTTGCCGAGGTGTGCGACATCATCCAGTTGCCGGCCTTCCTGTCGCGCCAGACCGACCTCGTGGTCGCGATGGCCAAGACCGGCGCTGTGATCAATATCAAGAAAGCCCAGTTCCTCGCGCCTCAGGAAATGAAACATATCCTGAACAAGTGCGTGGAAGCGGGTAACGACCAGTTGATCCTCTGCGAGCGTGGTTCGAGCTTCGGCTACAACAACCTCGTGGTGGACATGCTCGGTTTCGGCATCATGAAACAGTTCGAATACCCAGTGTTCTTCGACGTGACCCACGCGCTGCAAATGCCCGGTGGTCGCGCCGATTCCGCTGGCGGGCGCCGTGCCCAGGTACTGGACCTGGCCAAGGCCGGCATCAGCCAGTCCCTGGCAGGTTTGTTCCTGGAAGCCCACCCGGACCCGGACAACGCCAAGTGCGACGGCCCATGCGCCCTGCGCCTGGACAAGCTGGAGCCATTCCTGGCCCAGTTGAAGCAGTTGGACGACCTGGTCAAGAGTTTTCCGACGGTAGAGACCGCGTAAGCGCCATTTCTCCGGTAGACTTTCCCTCGCTTTACGCTCAGGCCCGCAGGCCTGAGCCTTGTCGCCTGCAAGCCTGCCCGTTGTTCCACCCTTGCGGTCGGTCAAAAGATTTCCTTCAGCTGCGTCGTTTTCGTCAACTTTGGAGTGTTTACAACAATGGCAAAAATCGTCGACATCAAAGGTCGTGAAGTTCTCGACTCCCGTGGCAACCCTACCGTCGAAGCCGACGTGCTTCTCGATAACGGCATCATCGGCAGCGCCTGCGCGCCGTCCGGTGCTTCCACAGGTTCCCGCGAAGCACTGGAACTGCGTGATGGCGACAAGAGCCGTTACCTGGGCAAGGGTGTACTCAAGGCGGTGGCCAACATCAATGGCCCGATCCGCGACCTGCTGCTGGGCAAGGATCCACTTGACCAGAAAGCCCTCGATCACGCGATGATCAAGCTTGACGGTACCGAAAACAAAGGCAGCCTGGGCGCCAACGCCATCCTCGCCGTGTCCCTGGCCGCTGCCAAGGCCGCTGCACAGGACCAGGACCTGCCGCTGTACGCCCACATCGCCAACCTGAACGGCACTCCGGGTGTCTACTCGATGCCGGTTCCGATGATGAACATCATCAACGGTGGCGAGCACGCTGATAACAACGTCGACATCCAGGAATTCATGGTGCAGCCGGTTGGCGCCAAGACCTTCTCCGAAGGCCTGCGCATGGGCACCGAGATTTTCCATCACCTCAAGGCTGTGCTGAAGGCCCGTGGCCTGAGCACTGCAGTGGGTGACGAAGGTGGTTTCGCGCCGAACCTGGCGTCCAACGAAGACGCACTGAAAGTGATCTCCGAAGCCGTGGCCAACGCTGGCTACAAGCTGGGCACCGACGTGACCCTGGCCCTGGACTGCGCGGCCAGCGAATTCTACGAAGACGGCAAGTACAACCTGTCCGGCGAAGGCCACGTCTTCACCTCGGAAGGTTTTGCTGACTACCTCAAGGGCCTGACCGAGCGCTACCCGATCATCTCGATCGAAGACGGCCTGGACGAGTCCGACTGGGCTGGCTGGAAAGTGTTGACCGACAAGATCGGCGAGAAGATCCAGCTGGTGGGCGACGACCTGTTCGTGACCAACACCAAGATCCTGAAAGAAGGCATCGACAAAAAGATCGCCAACTCGATCCTGATCAAGTTCAACCAGATCGGCACCCTGACCGAAACCCTGGAAGCCATCCAGATGGCCAAGGCTGCGGGCTACACCGCCGTGATCTCCCACCGCTCCGGCGAAACCGAAGACTCGACCATTGCCGACCTGGCCGTGGGCACTTCGGCTGGGCAGATCAAGACCGGTTCCCTGTGCCGTTCCGATCGCGTTTCCAAGTACAACCAATTGCTGCGTATCGAAGAGCAACTGGGCGGCAAAGCCAAGTACAACGGTCGCAGCGAGTTTCGCGGCTGATTGTTAAATGGTAAAAGGTCAGCGGATTACGTCGGAAAAATCACGGCAGCGTGAATTTCGGCGCTAATCTCATGACTAACAAGCACAAGCCTGGTTTTTCCAGGCTTCGTGCTATCAGTTGCTGCAAAAGTTTTGCATGGCTGTCTTTTTTCACTGGATACCCGATATTCGATGCGCAGTCCCAATTGGTTGTTCCTCGTCTTGCTCTTGCTGCTGGCTGGCCTGCAGTACCGCCTTTGGGTGGGGAATGGCAGCTTGGCGCAGGTCACCGAACTGACCCAGCAAATTGCCGCACAGCACGCCGAAAACGAGGTGTTGCTGGAGCGCAATCGCGTGCTCGATGCCGAAGTACTTGAATTGAAAAAAGGCATGGAGACCGTTGAAGAGCGGGCTCGCCATGAGTTGGGCATGGTCAAGGAGGGCGAAACCCTCTACCAGTTGGCCCAATGAGCATTTCGTCACCGGCCTTCTGGGCCGTGATTCCTGCCGCGGGCGTGGGTGCCCGTATGGCCGCGGACCGTCCCAAGCAGTACTTGCAATTGGGTGGGCGCACTATTCTCGAACACAGCCTTGGCTGTTTCCTCGATCACCCGGGCCTCAAGGGGCTGGTGGTCAGCGTTGCGATGGATGACCCTTACTGGCCGACCCTGGCTTGCGCCACCGACCCACGCATTGTGCGCGTTGACGGCGGCGAAGAACGCTCGGGTTCGGTGCTCAATGCCTTGCTTTACCTGCACGGCCAGGGCGCCAGCGATGACGATTGGGTGCTGGTGCATGACGCCGCCCGGCCGAACCTCAGCCGCGATGACCTGGACAAGTTGCTCTTTGAACTGGCCGACGACAGCGTGGGTGGGCTGCTGGCCGTGCCGGCGCGGGACACCCTCAAGCGCGCCGACAAGCACGGGCGCGTGTTGGAAACGGTTGATCGCACGCCGATCTGGCAGGCCTACACCCCGCAGATGTTCCACCTTGGCGCGCTGCACCGGGCCTTGGCCGACAGCCTGGTCTCGGACGTGGTCATCACCGACGAAGCCTCGGCCATGGAATGGGCCGGGCATGCGCCTCGCCTGATCGAAGGCCGTTCCGACAACCTCAAGGTCACGCGCCCGGAAGACCTTGAATGGCTGCGCCAGCGTCGGACTTTCCAGTCTTCCTGACGGTCACACCGTCATCTGTTCAACCCCGGCCGGGGT
>NZ_JACAOM010000090.1:0-25076 GCF_013386245.1 Pseudomonas sp. 21615526
ACCACGCCCTGCCAGATCGACCCGCTCAGCAGGAAGTACGCCGCCACCGGCCCCCACACGATCCCCGCGCCCACCGCCGGCAGCAGCGACAGAAACGCCATCAACACCGCCCAGAGCAACGCGCTGGGAATGTCCAGGAACCAAAAGATCAAGCCACCCAACGCGCCTTGCGTGACCGCTACCAGCACGTTGCCTTTCACCGTGGCACGCACCACCCGGTTGAACTTCAATTGCAGGCGACGCTTCTGCGGTTCGGCCAGCGGCACCGCGGTGCGCACCTTGCGCACCAGCTCGGGGCCATCGCGCAGCAGGAAGTACAGCAAGTACAGCATGATGAAAAAGCTCACCAGGAAGTCAAAGGTGCCCTGGCCGAAGCTGAACGCCTGGGTCGCAAAAAACTGGCTGCCCTGCATCGCACTCTTGACGATCTTCTCCCGCAGGCCTTCCAGGTTGCCCATGCCGAAGCGGTCCAGCAGATGCTGGAAATACGGTGGCAGGAAGTTCTTGAACTGCTCGATATACCCGGCAACGTCGAGCTTGCCGCTCTCGACGTTCTTGTAAAGCGTCGCGCCCTCCTGCACCAGCAAGGCACTGGTGATGATCACCGGCAGAATCGCGATTATCAGGCACACCGTCAGGGTTGCCAGGGATGTGAGATTGCGGTTCCAGCCAAAACGTTGCTGGAAGCGCCGTTGCATCGGCGCAAAGATGATCCCCAGGATCACCGCCCAGAACACCGCGCCGTAGAACGGCAGCAAAATCCAGATAAACGCGATGGTCACCAGGGCGAGCAGTAACAGCAGGGTTTTGAATTGCAGGTTGGTTTGGTTCATGTTCGGTCCATGTCTAAAACACCAGGCGCTCATGTGCGCCTTGATGTTTAGTCCACTGCAAATCCCGCGAGTGCCCTACTTATTAGACCTGGATCAATAAACTGCGCACCCGGCCCGGCTACCCTGCCGCCCTTTTGCGACCCGAACCCATGCCTCCCGTTATCGCCCCCGAACTGCTCGCCCCCGCCGGCACCCTGAAAAACATGCGTTATGCCTTTGCCTACGGTGCCGATGCCGTCTACGCCGGGCAACCGCGCTACAGCCTGCGGGTGCGCAATAACGAGTTCGACCACGCCAACCTCGCCCTCGGCATCCAGGAAGCCCAGGCCCAGGGCAAGCGGTTCTATGTGGTGGTCAACATAGCGCCTCACAACGCCAAGCTGAAAACCTTCCTCAAGGACCTTGCCCCGGTGATCGCCATGGGCCCGGATGCGCTGATCATGTCCGACCCGGGCCTGATCATGCTGGTGCGCCGGCACTTCCCGCACATGCCGATCCACCTGTCGGTGCAGGCCAATACGGTGAACTGGGCCAGCGTCGAATTCTGGCAGGCGCAGGGCATCTGCCGAATCATCCTGTCCCGGGAGTTGTCGCTGGAGGAAATCGACGAGATTCGCCAGCAAGTCCCCGCCATGGAGCTGGAAGTATTTGTGCACGGCGCGCTGTGCATGGCCTATTCCGGGCGCTGCCTGCTGTCGGGCTACATGAACAAGCGGGATGCCAACCAGGGCACCTGCACCAACGCCTGCCGCTGGAAATACCAGGCGACGCCTGCGGTGGAAAACGCCGCCGGCGACATCGTGCAGCACTATGCGCCCGAGCCGACCCTGGGCCTCGGTGCGCCCACCGACCAGGTGTTCCTGCTGCAGGAGGCCAATCGCCCCGACGAACAGATGCCCGCCTTCGAAGATGAACACGGCACCTACATCATGAACGCCAAGGACCTGCGGGCGGTGCAGCACGTCGAGCGGCTGACGCGCATGGGCGTGCACTCGTTGAAGATCGAAGGCCGCACCAAATCCCACTTTTACTGCGCCCGCACCACCCAGGTATATCGCCAGGCGATTGATGACGCGGTGGCCGGGCGCGACTTTGACCGGGGCTTGATGACCAACCTCGAATCCCTGGCCCAGCGCGGCTACACCGAGGGTTTCCTGCGCCGGCACGTGCACGATGAGTATCAGAACTATCAGAACGGCAGCTCGGTGTCCGAACGCCAGCAGTTCGTCGGCGAACTGACCGGTGAACGGCGCGGGGAGCTGGCCGAGGTCAAGGTCAAGAACCGTTTTGCCGTGGGCAATCACCTGGAACTGATGACCCCGGCGGGGAATTTCCACTTTGACCTGGGCTCATTGCACAACGCCAAGGGCGAGGCCATCGCGGTGGCGCCGGGCGACGGGCATACGGTGTATTTGCCGATCCCGGCGGAGATGGACCTGCGTTTCGGCCTTTTGATGCGCGACGTTTAACTTCGCCAGACACCTCAATGAGTGTGAGACAGCTTGCTGTGGTGAGGGAGCTTGCTCCCTCACCACAGCACTCTCCTTCACCACCGCAAGCTCCTCACCACAAAAAGCAGGGCGTACGCGCAATAGGTTCATTTGCAAAGTAGAATTGGCGGTTCTGCGTACCGCCACCTTGTCTTGAGCGGTCACCCTCTTTTTTACGGAGATCGCCTTGCGTCTGTTTCACACCTCCGACTGGCACCTTGGGCAAAACCTGCACGACCAGGAACGCGACTTCGAACACGCCTGCTTCCTCGACTGGCTGCTGGGCCAGTTGGGCCTGCATCGCCCTGACGTGCTGTTGATCGCCGGCGATATTTTCGACACGGTCAACCCGCCACTCAAGGCCCAGGAGCGGCTGTACGACTTCATCATCAGCGCCCATGAGCAAAACCCTGCACTGACCATCGTGATGATCGCCGGCAACCACGACTCCGGCTCGCGCATCGAACTGCCGGCGCCGTTGATGCGTCGCCTGCGCACCCACGCATTGGGCCGGGTGCTGTGGCTGGATGACGGACAACTGGATGTCGAACGCCTGCTGATTCCATTGCCCGGTGCCGACGGTGAAATTGCCGGCTGGTGCCTGGCCCTGCCGTTTCTGCGCCCGGCCGAAGTGACCGGCGCCCAACTGGGGGACGATTACCTGCGGGGCATCGGCCAGGTTCACGAGTGGCTGATTGCTGCCGCCAACGCCAAGCGCCAGCCGGGCCAGGCACTGGTTGCCATCAGCCATGCGCACATGGCCGGCGGCTCGGTGTCGGAAGACTCCGAGCGCAGCCTGATCATCGGCAATGCCGAAGCGCTGCCGGCCAGCCTGTTCGATGCCAGCGTCAGCTATGTGGCCCTCGGCCATTTGCACAAACCCCAGCGGGTGAATGGCGAGGAGCGGATTCGCTACTGCGGCTCGCCGATTCCGCTGTCATTCTCGGAAATCGGCTACCAGCACCAGATCCTCGACGTGCAACTGGACGGCGAAACCCTGGTCAGCGTCGAATCCCGCCTGATCCCGCGCTCGGTCAACCTGCAACGCCTGGAAGCCGCGCCCCTGGCCGACATCCTCAAGCAACTGACCGACCTGCCCGACATCGACCTGCTGGCCGAAACCCAGCGCCAACCGTGGCTGGAAGTGCGGGTGCGCCTCGACGAACCGCAACCCGACCTGCGCCAGCAGGTGGAAAACGCCCTGCAAGGCAAGGCCGTGCGCTTGGTGCGCATCGCCGCTGAATACGCAGGCAGCGGAGGCCGTGAAGACAGCCAGGAAGACCGCCTGATCGAACTCGACCAGCTCACGCCCCAGGAATTGTTCAGCCGCGCCTGGCAGGACAGCTACGGCAGTGAAGTGGACGAACAGACCCTGAAGGACTTCGCCGTGCTGCTCCAGGAAGTGCAACAGGAGGGCGAACAGCCATGAAGATCCTCGCCATTCGCCTGAAAAACCTCGCCTCCCTGGCCGGGCCGTTTGAAATCGACTTTACCGCCGAGCCCCTGGCCAGCGCCGGGCTGTTCGCGATTACCGGGCCCACCGGCGCCGGTAAAAGTACCTTGCTCGATGCGCTGTGCCTGGCGCTGTTTGGCGCCGTGCCGCGCCTGGGCGATACCGGCCAGGCAAAAATGCCGGATGCCGACACCGATATTTCCATCGGTGACCCACGCACCCTGATTCGCCGGGGCACTGGCGGCGGTTATGCCGAAGTGGATTTTGTCGGCGTCAGTGGCCGTCGCTACCGCGCCCGCTGGGAAGCCAACCGCGCCCGGGACAAGGCCAGCGGCAAGCTGCAAGCCAGCCGGCAAAGCCTGATCGACCTGGACAGCGAGCAACTGCTGGCCAGCCAGAAAACCGAATACAAGACCCAGCTGGAATTGGCCCTGGGCCTGAACTTCGAGCAGTTCACCCGCGCGGTGTTGCTGGCGCAAAGTGAGTTCAGCGCGTTCCTCAAGGCCAACGACAACGAGCGCAGCGAACTGCTGGAAAAGCTCACCGACACGGCGCTCTACACCCAACTCGGTCGCCGCGCCTTCGACAAGGCCAAGGACGCCCGGGACGCCCACAAACACCTGCAGGACCAGGCCACCGGCGTCACCCCGCTGGCCCCCGAGGCCCGCGCCGAACTCGACGCACAACTGGCCGCCGCACAGCAACAGCTCAAGACCCAGCAGGCCCAATTCAAGCAACTCGAGTTGCAGCACACCTGGCTGAAGGAACTGCGGGAGTGGCAGGAGCGCCAACAAAGTGCGGTCGAGCAACTGCAACAGGCCCAGCAACACTGGGCAAGCCAGGGCCCGCAGCGCCTGGACCTCAGCCGCCTGGAACAACTGGCGCCGCAACGTCACCACTTCGCCCGCCAGGCCGAACTGACCACGCAGCTGCAGCCCCTTGCCGCGCAGATCCAGCAGCACCTTGAGCAACAAACCGCGTTGCACACCCGCCAGACTCAACTGCAACAGCAACAGGCCGACGTGCAAGCCGCCCTCGCCCAGGCCCTCAAGCAGCAAGCCGACGCTGTGCCCTTGCTGCGCCAGGCCTTCGAGGAGCAAACCACCCTCGCCCACTTGACCCGTGAGCTGGCCAAACGCAGCGAAGAGAAACAGCTGGGTGAAGCTGCCTGCGTGGAAGGCCAGGCGACGTTGACCGGCTTGCTCGACAAGCAGAAAGTTGTCGCCGAGCGCCTGCACCGGCTCGCCGCAGAGCTTGAACGCAGCGCCGCCCTCGCGCCGTTGAGTGAGGCCTGGAGCGCCTACCGCGACCGCTTGCAACAGCTGATGCTGATCGGCAATCGCCTCAATAAAGGCCAGGCCGAACTGCCACAACTGGAAGAGCGCGCCACCCGTCTCGGTGAAAAATGGACCGAGCAACGCGAAGCCCTTGACCTGCTGTACCACGAAGCCGGCGCCGAACCCCATGCAGTGGCCGAACAGATCCAGTTGCTCGGCAGCCTGCTCCAGGACAACCGCAAGCAACATCGCGCGTTTGAGGACCTGGCGCGGCTGTGGAACAGCCATCAGCAACTCGACAGCCAGAGCCAGGCCCTGACGCAAAAGCAGACCCTCGCCCAGCAACAACGCGAACTGTTGAACCAGAGCGGCTTGCAGGCCAAGGCCGAGCTGGCCGTCGCCGAACAGACCCTGACCGTCACCAAGCAACTGCTGGAGCGCCAGCGCCTGGCCCGCAGTGCCAGCGTCGAAGAGTTGCGCGGCCAGCTGCAGGATGAGCAGCCGTGCCCGGTGTGCGGCAGTGTCGAGCACCCGTATCACCAGCCCGAAGCCATGCTGCAAAGCCTGACCCGCCACGACGAAAGCGAAGAAGCCAACGCGCAGCAAGCCGTGGATGTGCTCAAGGAAAAACTCACTGACCTGCGTGGCGAAGTGGGCGGCCTGATCGCCCAGCAAAAGGAATTCCTGCAACAACAGGAGCAACTCGCCAGCCAGTTGCAGGCCTTGCTGCCAAGCCTTGAAGCCCATCCGCTGTCGGCCTCGCTGTTCAACCAGGACGCGGCCAAGCGCGACGCCTGGCTCGCCCAGCAACTGAGCCAGCTCAGCCAGAGCCTCACCCAGGACGAGCAACGCCAGGGCGCCCTGCTCAACCTGCAACAGAACGCCGGGCGTTTGCAGCAACAACTGCAAGCCGCCCAGGACGCCAGCCAACAGGCGCGCCAGTTACTGATCGACCAGCAACGGGAACTGTCCAACGACCGCGAACGCCTGGACGAAGAACTCAACGCCTTCGCCAGCCTGCTGCCCACCGAGCCCCTCGAAGGCCTGCGCAGCGAGCCGGCGGCGACCTTCATGTTGCTCGACCAGCAGGTCAGCCAGCGCCTGGAACAGCTCGACAACCAAAAGGAAGAATTGGCCGAGCAGCTGCAGCGCCAGCAAGCCATCGAGAAAGAGCAGGACCGCCAGCAACATCGCCAGCAGCAGCTGGAGACTTTGCACAAACAGCTCGCCGAACAGAGCGCCCTGCAACACGCCGCCAAGGAAAAACTCGCCGGTCTGCTGGGCGAAAGCCCCAGCGCCGAGCACTGGCAACAGCAACTGGACCAGGCCGTCGAGCAGGCTCGCCAGCATGAGAGCGAGGCCAACCAGCAGTTGCAGGACACCCGCAACCAGTTGATCCAACTGGCCGCCGACCTCAAGTCGCTGCAAGAACGCCAACAGTCCCTGGACACCGAGCACCTGGCCCTCAGCACGCGCCTGAACGACTGGCGCGCCTTGCACCCGGAGCTCGATGACGAAGGCCTGGCACGGCTGGTGGGCTTCGATGAACCGCAGGTGGCCGAACTGCGCCAGCAACTGCAACACAGCGAAAAAGCGGTCGAACAGGCGAAGGTTTTGCTGCAGGAGCGCGAACAGCGGCTCAAGGATCACCAGGCGCTGCACAACGGCAACCTTGAAGCCGAGCAACTGGACGGCGCCCTGGCCGAACTCAACGCCGCATTGGCCATTGGCGAAAAAGACTGCGCCGAACTGCGTGCCCGCCAGGCTGACGACCAGCGCCGCCAGGATGCCAACCAGGCGCTGGCAGCAGAGATCGCCAAGGCCTACGAAGAATGGCAACGCTGGGCACGCCTGAATGCACTGATCGGTTCGGCCACCGGTGATACCTTCCGCAAGATCGCCCAGGCCTACAACCTCGACCTGCTGGTGCACCACGCCAACGTACAACTGCGCCAACTGGTACGCCGCTACCGCCTCAAGCGCGGCGGCAGCATGCTCGGCCTGCTGGTACTCGACACGGAAATGGGCGACGAATTGCGCTCGGTGCACTCGTTGTCCGGCGGCGAGACGTTCCTGGTGTCGCTGGCGCTGGCCTTGGGCCTGGCGTCGATGGCGTCGAGCACGTTGAAGATCGAGTCGCTGTTTATCGACGAGGGCTTCGGCAGTCTCGACCCCGAGTCGCTGCAACTGGCAATGGATGCCCTCGACGGCTTGCAGGCCCAGGGCCGCAAGGTCGCGGTGATTTCCCATGTGCAGGAAATGCACGAGCGGATTCCGGTGCAGATTCAGGTCAAGCGCCAGGGCAATGGCTTGAGCACCCTGGAGGTCAAGTGAGCGAGGCCGTGTTGTATTCGTTCCGCCGTTGCCCCTATGCGATGCGGGCGCGGATGGCCCTGCGGTATTCAGGGGTGGCGGTGCAGATCATCGAGGTCAGCCTCAAGGCCAAGCCGGCGGAGATGCTCGCGTTGTCACCCAAAGGCACGGTGCCGGTGCTGAGCGTGGATGGCCGGGTGATCGATGAAAGCCTGGCGATCATGCGCTGGGCACTGGCACAGAACGATCCTGAGGGTTGGTTGCTTGGGGATGATCGGGCGACGCAGGCGCTGATTGAAGAGAATGATCAGGGCTTCAAACATCAATTGAATCGATACAAGTATGCCGAGCGCTATCCGGAGCAGCCGATGGAGCATTATCGGGCCGAGGGTGAGGTGTTTTTGATGAAGCTGGAGGGGTTGCTGGCGGAGCGGGAGTATTTGCTGGCCGGGCATTTGAGCCTGGCGGATGTGGCACTTGCGCCGTTTGTGCGGCAGTTTGCCCATGTGGATCGGGAGTGGTTTGCCCGGGCGCCCTATCCGCGGTTGCAGGACTGGTTGCAACGCTTCCTGGAATCGCCGTTGTTCATCGCCGTGATGGCAAAAACCTGAGACTGTCGCAGGACAAAATGTGGGAGCGGGCTTGCTCGCGAAGGCGGTGTATCAGTCAGCCCATGTATAGACTGACCCGGCGCTTTCGCGAGCAAGCCCGCTCCCACATTTGATCTTCATCAGCTTCAAGATCAGTTCTGGATTTTGTGGTCCAGCGCTGCATAGAAGTTGGCGCTTTGTTGCAGGTATTTCTGGGTGTAGGCGCTGGTGCTGGTTTTTTTGCTGCTGATTTCAACACTGGCGCTGGCTGGCAACGCTACGGTGGCGGAAACAGCGGAAGCGGCGATGATCGAGAAAAGATTGAAGTTCATGTCGGTAACCCTTGTGTTCGGTTGGCTTGGTGGCCTGTGTTGGCCTTGGAACCAAACTTACGCCCGAGGGGTTAGCCTTAGAAATTCATTGAAACACTAGCCGCTATTAATAGTATTAATACAACAAGTCAGGCCCCGCACTGCGGGGCCTGTGGCTTATTGCCGCACCAGGAACTTGAGGTCGCTGGGGGCATCAATCGCCAGTTTCTGCACGGTTTTGCCCAAAAGACCGGTCTTGGGATCGCGCTCGACGACCACAATCTCGTTGCTCTTCTGGTTGGCGATCAGCAGGAACTTGCCGCTGGGGTCCAGGGCGAACTCCCGGGGATGGTCACCTTCCACCGATCGGCGCTGGATCTCTTTGAGCTGCGCAGTGGCCGAATCGATGGCAAACACCAGCATCTGGTTGGCGGTGCCACGGTTGCTCACGTAGAGGAACTTGCCGTCGCTTGAGGTGTGCAGTGCAGCACCGGCCTTGTCGGACACCGGCTGGCCATCCGCGAAGTTGACCAGTTGCTTCTGGGTCAGCTTGCCATCGTTGTAGTCGAACACCGCCACTTGCGCGCTCATCTCGGTGGTCAGCCAGGCGTGCTTGCCGTCTGCGGTGAACAGCAGGTGCCGCGGGCCGCTGCCCGGTGGCAATTGCACAAACGCAGGGTCGGCCGGGGTCAGCGGCAGTTCATGGTTGGCCTTGGGGTCGTAGTGGTAGGCAAAGATCTTGTCCGCCCCCAGGTCCTGGACAAACACGTATTTGCCGTCCGGCGAAGACACCACCGAATGCACGTGGTTGGACGCCTGGCGCTCCGGGTTGACCCGGCTGGCCGGGTGCCCGCTCAACTGCACCGGCGGCGACAGCTTGCCTTCGGTGTCTAGCGGCAGCACCGCGAGGCTGCCGCCCGGATCTTCCAGCACCGAATAGTTGGCCACGAACAGGTAGCGCCCGTCACTGGCCAGGCTGGAATGGGTCGGCTCGTTGCCCAGGCTCTGCACCTGGTTGATCAGGGTCAGTTGATGGTTCTTCGGGTCGATGCTGTAGCTGCTGACGCGCCCCACCGGGTCTTTTTGGCCCGGGCCGTTTTCGTTGACCACAAACAGGTGCTTCTGGTCTTTGGACAGGGTCAGCCAAGACGGGTTGGCCGCCTTGGCGGCGAGCACCGGCTGGCCGCTGAACTGCCCGGTACGGCTGTCGAACTGCAAACGGTAGATACCTTCGCTGGTGCCGGCGGTGTAGCTGCCAACGAGCAATTCATAGGTGTCCACCGGCGCGGCCTGGACCGACATTGCGCCTACGCTGCCGGCCATCAGCAGGGGCCAGAATTTACGCATCATCATCCGCTTCATCCTCGTCATTATTGTTGCCGGTGACGCCGCTCATGCAGACCAGGCGGTGTTCGCCCTTGTCATCGGTAAGTGTCCAGCTTTGCAGGGTTTGATCAAAGGTCGCCGCCTTGACTTGCTCCAGGGTGAAACTCCAGCGCTTCTCGACGCGACCGTCCATGCAGATGATCGATAACGTCTGGTCATCCAGGCTGAAATCGAAGCTGTGCAGGCCATCGATTTCGACCATCTGGCAGTCTTCAAAAGCGTCGGGCAAGGTAGCGGTGTCGGCAGTCATAACCATCAATCATCAAGAGGAAAGACCTCATGATAGGTCAAATCGTTGCATCGGCCTAAGCCCGCGCAATGCAAAACGCCGTGGCACAGGCCACGGCGTTTTGGCAAACAGCGTTGGATCAGTGGGCGAACAGCGAATTGCCCTTCTGCCCCGCCAGCTTCTCGGGCTTGATCAGGAAGCGTGCCAGCGCCGGCAGCAGCCACAGCGCGCCGAACATGTTCCACAGCAGCATGAAGGTCAGCATCAGACCCATGTCGGCCTGGAACTTGATGGCCGAGAAGATCCAGGTGCATACGCCGATTGCCAGGCACAGGCCGGTGAACAGCACGGCTTTACCGGTGGACTTGAGCGTCTGGTAATAGGCTTCCTGCAACGGCAGGCCGGCCCGCAGGAAACTCTCCAGGCGGCTGTAGATGTAGATGCCGTAGTCCACGCCGATCCCCACCCCCAGCGCCACCACCGGCAAGGTCGCGACCTTGACACCGATGCCCATGAACGCCATCAGCGCGTTGCCCAGCACCGAGGTCAGCACCAGCGGCAGCACGATGCACAGGGTCGCCGCCCACGAGCGGAAGGTGATCATGCACATGGTGGCCACGCACAGGTACACCAGGATCAGGATGGTCAGCTCGGACTCCTTGATCACCTCGTTGGTGGCCGCCTCGATCCCGGCGTTACCGGCGGCGAGGATGAATTCCAGGCCGTCCTTGTTGTTCTCTTTCGCGAAGTCCTGCACTGCATGCACCGCGCGGTCGAGGGTTTCGGCCTTGTGGTCGTTGAGGAACACCAGCACCGGCGCCAGCGAACAGTTGTTGTTATACAGGCCATCGGCACGGGCAATGGAGTTGTTCAGCACGTCCGGGTTGCGCGACAGGGTTTCCCATTTCAGGTTGCCCTCGTTCATGCCCTTGATCATCTGCTTGGACACGGTCACCAGCGAGATGGCCGACTGCACGCCTTCGGTGTTCTGCATCTTCCACATCAACTGGTCGATGGGCGCCATGGCTTCATACCGCGAGCAGCCTTCGGGCGGAGTCTTGACCATCACCACCAGCACGTCGGAGCTGGTGGAGTAGTTGTTGATGATGAAATTGTTGTCCTTGTTGTATCGCGAGTCCGGGCGCAGTTCCGGTGCACCCTGGTCGAGGTCACCGATCTTCAGGTTCTGGCTGTACCAGAGGCCGCCACCGAAGGCGATCAGCGCCAGGGCTATCGACACCGGCGCGACCTTGGGGCTGGCGAACTTCGACAGCAGGCGCCAGAACGGGTGTTCGCGGTGCGCATCCTTCTTGCTCTTGGCGATGGCGCGCTTGCTGATGCCGACATAGGAGATCGCCACCGGCAGCAGGATCAGGTTGGTGAACACGATGACCGCCACCCCCACCGAAGCACCGATTGCCAGCTCGCGGATCACACCGATGTCGATGATCAGCAGGGTGATAAAACCGACCGCATCGGCGAGGATCGCGATCATGCCCGGCAGGAACAGTTGGCGGAAGGTACGCCGGGCCGCGGTCAGGGCGTTGTCGGCATCACTGGATTGCAGGGCGATGCCGTTGATCTTCTGTACGCCGTGGGAAATACCGATGGCGAAGATCAGGAACGGCACGAGCATCGAGTAGGGATCCAGCCCGAAACCCAGGGCATGCATCAGCCCGAGCTGCCAGATCACCGCCACCAGCGTGGTGCTCAACACCGCGACGGTACTGCGCAGGCAGTTGGTGAACCACAGCAGCAGCACCAGGGTGATGACGAAGGCGATACCGAAGAACATCACTACCATCACCAGGCCGTCGATCAGGTCGCCGACCTTCTTGGCAAAACCGACAATGTGGATCTTGACGTTGGGGTTCTGCGCTTCGAACTTGTCGCGGATCTTGTCTTCGAGCTCATGGGAGAACTTACGGTAGTCCAGGGCCAGCAGCTTGCCCTGGTCCTGTGGGTCCGGATAGGACTCCAGCAGCGGAATGTCGACGATGCTCGACTTGAAGTCGTTGGCCACCAACCGTCCGACCTGCCCGGACTTCAGCACGTTGTTGCGCAACTGGTCGAGGCTTTCCGGCGAGCCGTTGTAGCTCTGCGGGATCACTTCACCGCCGGCAAAGCCTTCTTCGGTAACTTCGGTCCAGCGCACGCTGGGGCTCCACAGGGACTTGAGGCCGGAGCGGTCGACGCCGGAGATGTAGAACACCTCGTCGTTGATCTGGCGCAGGGTCTCCATGTACTCCTTCGTGAAGATGTCACCGTCCTTGGCTTCCACCGAGATGCGCACCGTGTTGCCCAGGTTCGCCAGGTCGTTGCGGTGCTCCATCATCCTCTCGATGAAGGGGTGCTGGAGGGGGATCATTTTTTCGAAGCTGGTGGACGGGCGAATCAACGTCGCCTGCCAGAACAGGAAAATACTCACCAGCAGGCAGATCGTGATGACTGCCGGGCGGTTATTGAAAATCAGGCGCTCGAGAAACGTGGCCTTGTCGTTATGATGACTGCTCATTGTGTCCCCGCCTTCTTATTGTTTTGTCGGCTCGGCGCCGGTTGGACTGGCCACGCGAACGCCGCCCTGCCCCGCCAGAATCAAGTTGCCGTTGCCCGCCGCGGTGACCGCCGACAGCGAAATGCGGTCCGGGCGATTGAATACGCTGAAGGTCAGGCCGTCGTCGTGGCTGACCACCACGCTGCCACCGTTGCCCACCACCACGATGGAACCGTCGTCCAGCAGGGTCGCCCCCGACAAACCGAATTCCAGCGCGCCACGAGTGGCGTTCAGCTCCACCGGCTCCCAGGTGCTGCCAAAATCCGTGGAGCGGAACAGGTTGCCACGCAGGCCGTAGGCCAACAGCGTCTGCGCCTGGGCGGTGCCGATCACGCCGAACAGCGAGCCCTCGTAGGGGCCTTCGAGTTTTTCCCAGGTTTGCCCCTCGTCATGGGAGCGGAACATGCTGCCCTGCTCACCGACGATAAACAGCCCGGCGTCTTTCACCTGGGCGATGGCGTTGAGGTGGTATTGGTCTTCGTTGTCGAGGCGGTCGCTGACGTCGTCCCAGGTCTTGCCCCCGTCGGTGGTTTCGATCAGCGCACCGTAGGCACCCACGGCAAAGCCGTTGCTGGCGTCTTTGAACCAGACGTCGAGCAGCGGTGCTTCGCGCTTGAGGTCCTGGAACTGTTGGGTCCAGGTAACGCCGCCGTCGGTGGTGGCGAGGATCTGTGCGTCATGGCCCACCGCCCAGCCGTGTTGGTCGTCGGCGAAAAATACGGCGGTCAGCAGTTGCCGAGTGGGGACTTTGGCTTGAGTCCAGGTGGCGCCCTGGTCGTCGGAATAGAGGATGTGCCCGCGATCACCGACCGCGACCAGGCGCTTGCCTGCGTGGACCACGTCGATCATCAGGCTTTTGGCGGCCTTGGGGGAGTCAATGGCGAACACCGCGGCGGCGGTGGTTTCTGTGGCGGCATGGGCCGGTGTCGACAACGCGACAACCCCCAGCAACGAGAGCGCTGTGGCCAGCAATGCGACCCTGCGCGTGGCCTTCGGGCGGAAAAACACCACACCCATGACAGGCTCACTCATAGACCTTTCTCCCATTTATTATTGTTAGGTCGTCTTGCCGCGGGGAGCCCTGAAACCTGCAATCTAGAGCGCCTTGGGCAAGCTGGGCCATCCTAGCGGGCTTTGGAATCGTCTGACAATCGGCGCTACGTTATGTTTTGTTAACTGGAGGGGTTTGGGTTGGTGCTGAATGTAGTGCTATCAGCGGCGGTGATCCGTGGAGGGGGCTGTTGGGGTGAGGGGGCTTGCTTCCGCTGGAGTGCGCAGCGCTCCTACGCTTTTTGGGGCCGCTGCGCAGCCCAGCGGGAGCAAGCTCCCTCGCCACGGGGTGAGGTGTGGGTCTTGGAATGAATTTTTATTCTATGTGTTGAGTTTTGGGAATATTTATTCCATAAATAGGCTTCTCAATACAATAATTCGAAGGAACCCGGCTATGCGCGAACTCGGAATCGGCCTGATTGGTACAGGCTTTATGGGGCGTGCCCACGCCTTGGCGTTCAATAATGCGCGGGCGGTGTTTGAACTGCCGGTGAAGCTCACGCTGGCCGCCCTGGCCGATGCCGATACCGAGCGCGCAATACGCTGCGCCAATGACTGGGGGTTTGCCCAGGCCCATGGCGACTGGCAGCAGTTGATTGACGATCCCAAGGTGGATGTTGTCGCCATCACTACTCCCAACCATTTGCACTACCCCATGGCCATGGCTGCACTGGCGGCAGGCAAGGCGGTGTATTGCGAGAAGCCGCTGGCGGTGAGCCTGGAGCAGGCGGCCGCGATGCGTGATGCGGCGAGCAAGGCCGGGGTGGTGACGCGGGTGGGTTACAACTATCAGCACAACCCGATGATTGGTTTGGCCCGGCAGTTGATCGCCCGCGGTGAGTTGGGGGAGATCATCAGTTTTCAGGGGGAGTTCAGCGAGGATTTCATGGCGGATTCGGCGTCGCCGTGGTCGTGGCGCTGTGAGGTGGGACATGCCGGCGGTGCGTTGGCGGATCTGGGCAGCCATTTACTGTCCATGGCGCGCTATTTGGTGGGGGATGTGGTGAGTGTGTGTGCCGATACGCAAACGGTGCACGGGCAGCGGCCTGCCACCGCCGGGAGTGAGACGCTGCGGGAGATTGCGGTGGATGACCAGGTGCATGCGTTGTTGCGGTTTGCCAATGGGGCACGGGGGACGGTGAGCAGTAGCTGGCTGAAGCATGGGTATAAGAATCACCTGAGCTTTGAGATCAGTGGCACGCGGGGCACGTTGTTGTTTGATCAGGAACGGTTGAATGAATTGCAGCTGTTTCGGGTTGGGCAGGAGGGGTTTCAGCGGGTGTTGGCGGGGCCTTCGTTGCCAGGGTATGCGGCGTTCAGTCCGGCGCCGGGGCATCAGTTGGGGTACAACGAGTTGAAGACGCTGGAGGTGCATGAGTTGGTGATGGCGTTGGCCGGCAAGGGCAGTGACGGGACGGATTTTGCGGCGGCTTGGGAGATTGAGCGGTTGGCCACGGCGATTCGGGTGGCGGCCAAGGAGGAGCGGTGGGTCAGGCTGAATGAGGTCTAAATGTGGGAGCGGGCTTGCTCGCGAACGCGGTGGGTCAGCCACGGCATCTGGCGACTGACACACCGCTTTCGCGAGCAAGCCCGCTCCCACATTTGATTGTCGTTAGCTTTTGGATTTGCGCATTAGCCTATATGCCGCCGGGATGACGAAGAGGGAGAGCAAGGGCGCTGTGAGCATGCCGCCAATCATGGGCGCGGCAATCCGGCTCATGACTTCGCTGCCGGTGCCGCCGCCTAAAAGGATCGGCAGCAAGCCGGCGATGATTACGGCCACGGTCATCGCCTTGGGCCGCACGCGTAATACGGCACCTTCGGTGATGGCTTCCAGCAGGGCCTGGTCCCCTCCTCCCTGGCGTTCGGCCCAGGCGTTTTTCAAATACAGCAGCATGATCACGCCGAACTCCGCCGACACCCCCGCCAACGCGATAAATCCAACACCCGTCGCCACCGACAGGTTGAAGCCCAGCCAGTACAGCAACCACACCCCACCCGTCAGCGCGAACGGCAACGTGGCGAGGATCAGCAGCGCCTCATCCACCCGCCGGAACGTCAGGTACAGCAGCACGAAGATGATCAGCAAAGTCGCCGGCACCACCAGTTTCAGGCGTTCATTGGCCCGCTCCAGGAACTCGAACTGCCCCGAGTAGCTGAGGCTCATGCCCGGTTGCAGTTGCACGTTCTGGTTGATCGCCTCGCGCAAGTCCTTCACCACCGACGCCAGGTCGCGATCACGCACGTCAATGTACACCCAGCCGGAAGGCCGAGCGTTTTCGCTCTTGAGCATCGGCGGGCCTTCGCTGACCTTGATCCTGGCCACGGTGCCCAGGGTGATCTGGCTGCCTGACGGCGTATAGATCGGCAGGTTGCTCATCGCGCTCACCGAGTCGCGCCATTCTTTCGGGTAGCGCAGGTTGATGGGAAACCGCGCCAAGCCTTCGACGGTCTCGCCGATGTTTTCCCCGCCAATCGCCCCGGAGACAATGGACTGCACATCGGTGATGTTCAGGCCATAACGCGCGGCGGCCGGGCGGTCGATATCCACGTCGATGTAGCGCCCGCCCGTTAGGCGTTCCGCCAGCGCCGAGCTGACGCCGGGCACCGTCTTGGCGACCTTTTCCACGGCCTGGGTCACGGCGTCGATATCCATCAGGCTGGAACCCGCGACCTTCACGCCGATCGGGCTTTTGACCCCGGTGGCGAGCATGTCGATGCGGTTGCGGATCGGCGGAATCCAGATGTTGGTCAGCCCCGGCACCTGCACCACCCGGTCGAGTTCCTTCACCAGTTTTTCCGGGGTCATGCCCGGCCGCCATTGGTCTCGCGGCTTGAACTCGATGGTGGTTTCGAACATTTCCAGCGGCGCCGGGTCGGTGGCGGTTTCGGCGCGGCCGGCCTTGCCGAACACGTGGGCGACTTCCGGCACGCTCTTGATCAAGCGGTCGGTACGTTGCAGCAATGCGCCGGCAGTTTGCGTCGACAAACCAGGCAACGCCGACGGCATATACAACAGGTCACCCTCATCCAGCGGCGGCAGGAATTCACCGCCCAGGTGCGACACTGGCCATAGCGCACTGGCGACCATCAGCAGCGCGACCAGCAAGGTCATGCGCGGCCAGCGCAGCACCGCGTCGAGGGCCGGTTGGTAGAGTTTGATCAGGCCGCGATTCAGCGGGTTGCGTTGCTCATCGGGAATACGCCCGCGAATCCAGTAGCCCATCAGCACCGGGATCAGGGTCACCGACAACCCCGCTGCAGCGGCCATGGCATAGGTCTTGGTGTAGGCCAGCGGCCCGAACAAGCGGCCTTCCTGGGCTTGCAGGGTGAACACCGGGATAAACGACAAGGTGATGATCAGCAGGCAGAAAAACAACGCCGGCCCCACCTCCACTGCCGCATCGGTGATGACCTTCCAATGCGCCTCCCCCTTCAATTCCTGGTTCGGATGCGCGTGGTGCCAGGCTTCGATTTTCTTGTGGGCATTCTCGATCATCACCACCGCGCCATCGACCATCGCGCCGATGGCAATCGCAATCCCGCCCAGGGACATGATGTTCGCGTTGATGCCCTGGAACCGCATGACGATAAAGGCAATCAACACCCCCACCGGCAACGAGATGATCGCCACCAGCGAGGAGCGCAGGTGCCACAGGAAGATCCCGCACACCAGCGCCACCACCAGGAACTCTTCGAGCAGCTTGTGGCTGAGGTTGTCCACGGCGCGATCGATGAGTTTGCTGCGATCGTAGGTGGTGACGATTTCCACCCCGGGCGGCAGGCTGGTTTGCAGTTGCTCCAGCTTGGTCTTGACCGCCGCGATGGCCTCGCGGGCGTTCTTGCCGCTGCGCAGGATCACCACGCCGCCCACCGCCTCGCCTTCGCCATCCAGTTCACTGATGCCCCGGCGCATGTCCGGGCCCAGCTGGATCGTCGCCACATCCCCAAGGGTCACCGGCACGTTGTGGGTGTCGAGCCGCAGGGGAATGCCGCGAAAGTCCTCCAGGGTTTTCAGGTAGCCGGACGCACGCACCATGTATTCCGACTCACCCATGTTCAGCACCGAACCGCCGGTTTCCTGGTTGGCCTTGCCGATGGCTTCCACCACCTGGGCCTGGGTGATGCCGCGACTGGCCAGGGCCAGCGGATCGATCTGCACCTGGTACTGCTTGACCTGGCCGCCGATGGTCGCCACTTCGGCGACATTGGGCAGGGTCTTGAGCTCGAACTTGAGGAACCAGTCCTGCAACGAGCGCAGTTGCGCCAGGTCGTGTTTGCCGGTGCGGTCCACCAGCGCGTACTGGTAGATCCAGCCGACACCGGTGGCATCCGGGCCCAGCGCCGGCTTGGCCGATGCCGGCAAACGCGCCTGCAACTGGCTAAGGTATTCCAGCACCCGCGAGCGCGCCCAATACAGGTCGGTGCCCTCGTCGAACAGCACGTAGACGTAGCTGTCGCCGAAGAACGAAAAGCCGCGCACGGTCTTCGCCCCCGGCACCGAGAGCATGGTGGTGGTCATCGGGTAAGTGACCTGGTTCTCGACAATCTGCGGGGCCTGGCCCGGGTACGGCGTGCGGATGATCACCTGCACATCCGACAGGTCCGGCAAGGCGTCCACCGGGGTGTTCTGGATCGACCACAAACCCCAGGCCGTCACGAATAAAGTCGCCAACAACACCAAAAAGCGGTTGGCCACCGACCAGCGAATCAACAGGGCGATCATGGCCTGGCTCCCGGTTGCATGCTCATGCCGTCCATGGCCCCCTCATCTGAAAAACCGCCGGACGATTGAGTGGTAATTCCCTTCAAACTTGCTTCGGAGTCCAGCAGAAATTGACCGGAGGCCACCACCTGCTGGCCTTCCTGCAGGCCGGCGAGGATGACGGTGTTGTCCTGGTTTTCTGCACCCACCTGGACTTCTACCGGGCGATATCGCCCGCCCTCCTCGGCCACCATCACCAGCACGCGTTTGCCGGTGCGAATCAACGCCTCGCTCGGCAGCAACAGCACCGATTGGCCGCTGGATTGGGCCAGGCGCACCTGGGCGGTCATACCGGGGCGCAACATACCGTCAGGGTTGGGCAGTTCGACCCGAACCTGCACGGTGCGGCTGTCCATGGCGGTTGCCGGCAGAATCGCGGCGACGGTGCCTTTGACGACTTGTCCCGGCAACCCGACAAAACGGCTCTCGACCGTTTGCCCAACGGCCAGCGCGGCGCCCTGGGCTTCAGGCACGGCGACCTGCAGCCACACGGTGCCCAGGCCATTGACCCGCGCCAGGGTTTGGCCCGCCGCGACAGTCATGCCTTCGCGTACGTCCAGGGTCTGCAACGCGCCGCCCAGCGCGGTGGTGATGGTCATCACCGATTGCACCCGGCCGCTGCGCTCCATCTGCGTGATCAACCCGGCAGGCATTCCGCTCAAGCGCAGACGCTGGCGGGCGGCAGCCAACAAACCTGGATCGCTATGTCGCAGAGCAAGGAACTCTTCCTGAGCGGCGGCCCATTCGGGCACCAGAATGTCAGCCAGGGGCGCCTGAGCCTTGAGCACATCCCCCGGCGCACGGGCGTAAACCCGCTCGACAAATCCGGCAGCGCGCGCCTGCACCACCGCCACATCGCGGTCGTTGAAGGCGAGGATTCCCGACAGCTCAAGACTCGACGCCAGCACCCCACGGCTGACGCTCGCCAGGCGCACGCCGATGTTCTGGGTCAGGCTGGGGTCGATCTGAATCGCCGCACTCTCCTCGGCGCCACCGGCGTAGCGCGGCACCAGTTGCATGTCCATGAAGGGCGACTTGCCCGGCTTGTCGAATTTTTGCTGCGGGTACATCGGGTCGTACCAGTACAGCGCCTTTTTCTCGTCCGGCGCCCGCATCGTCCCGACCATGGCCGGCTGTGCCTCGCGTGTCTGCGCCAGCCAATAGCCGCCACCCAGACCCAGCAGCAGGACGCAGCCCAACAGGGCCATATTCACGATTCGGTTATTCATTGGCGGGTTCCCCGTAAGCAAAATACAGCTGGGCGCCGGTCAGGGCGCGCTGCTCAATGGCATCAATCTGTTTGAAGCGCGCCTCGACCCACTCGCGGCGGGCGCTGACCACGCTCATCAGGTCGCCCTTGCCCGCGCGATACCCCGCCAGGCTCAGCGACAATTTCTCCTCGGCCAGCGGCACCAGGCTGTCCTGGCTGCGCTGCACGGCGCGGTCCAGGCGCTGGTAGTTGGCCAGGTCGTCTTCGAGTTCCTGGGTATGTTCACGGGTCTTGGCTTCGCGTTCGGCGTCCAGTTGGTCGAGTTCGGCCTGCTTGGCGGCGATACCGGGGTTTTGTCGGCGACCGGGGAAGATCGGCAAATCGAAGGTGAATTGCAGGCTGACCATGTCCCCGTACTCACGGCCTCGGTGCTGGTAGTCCACTTCCCAACTCCAGTCCGAGGTCTTTTGCGCCCTGGCCTCGTTCAGCCGGGCTTCGGCCTCGCGGGTGCGCGGTGCAAAGGCTTGCAGAACCGGGTGCTGGTGCAGGTTGTGGGTGAAGCCGGTGGTGTCGATTTTCCAGTTCGGCAATTGCCCGCTGGGGGCTTCACTGGCGGCCGGGCCGATCCAGCGCTTGAGGGCCGCCCGGGCCTGGGCGCGTTGCTGGATCAGCTCATCCTCGCGCTCGGCCAGGTCAGCCGCTTCCTGCTTCGGGATCACGACGTCGGAAGGCTGCCCGCGACCGCCGGCCAGTTGCGCACGCACGGTGTCTTGCAGCAGGCGATTCTGCTGATAGAAGTCCTTGAACAGTGCCTCTTTGCGCTCCACCGCATAGGCGCGAATCCACGCCTGGGCGGTGGCCTGACGCACATTCAAGCGCTCGATCCGGCCTTCGGCGGCAGCCGTGTCCACGCTGGCCGACGCCAACTCAACCCGTGCCTTGCGCTTGTCGCGGCTGGGCACTTGTTGCTGGATGCCGATCATTTGCTCGGTCATGTCATCGCCATACAGCGTGCCGCGATTGGGCCCGCCGACGGGGAAATTTTGCAGGCCTACTACCAGTTTCGGGTCCGGCAGTTCGCCGGCCGGAATCGCCGCCTGGGTCGCGGCCTGCAATTTGGAGGATTCAGCCGTCAGCGACGGCGCGTTGTTTTGCGCCAGGCGCAAGGCCTCATCCAGGGTCAGCGCAGACGCCAGCGTCGGCCACGCCAGCACGCCCATCACCAGGGCACGCACGCATAGGAAATTCATCTTGAAGTGTCCTGTTCTGTTGCGCTGCGCACCGCTTTACGCGGCCCACAGCAAGGCCGTCCCGGTTCAGGGACGAGTCTTCAGGTGCAACAGGATTCAGCTACGGGGCGGGCGCCAGACGCCGGACGGCGTGCGGTCGGGGATGAAATCAGAAGAGACGCTGACAACCAGCGCATTGGAAGCAGTCACCGGGGCCTTGAGCACCGGCATCGACAATTGCAGCATGCCGCCGGTCTTGCACTCCTGGCCGGGCTTGCAGCTTTTGCTGTGATCGGCGGCTGCGCCGTCCTGGCAACAGTCAGGGGCCATGTCGCTCATCATCTGCATGTCGGACATCTGCATCGGGCACGGCTCGGTGCTCGACGGCACACCCGCCATCCCGGTCAGGGGAAGCGCAAGACTCAACAGCAGGACCAGGAAAAAACGCAGATAGCGGCTCATGGGACGGGAGCTTAGCCAAAAGGCGGTTAAGCAACAATTAACAAAATCCGGAGATTTCGCCTTCGCCCGGAATGCAGCAACGACACAAAACAAAATGTGGGAGCGGGCTTGCTCGCGAAAGCGGTGTATCAGCCAGTTCATATGTGACTGATACACCGCTTTTTTCGCCAGCAAGCCCGCTCCCACATGAGGACCGAGCAAGCCTCAGGATCAGTGCATGAAGATCGCGATCAGGATAATGACCGGGATAGGCACACCGAGGAAAAACAGCAGTAATGAGCGCATGACGTTCTCCTTGAATTAACGAACGGAAGTGGTGTGGGGAGTGGTTTCCAGATACACCACGGCATCCCGGCGACGACCACCAAAGGTTGCAGCGAGGCTGGCAAAAAACGCACCGATCAACAGCGCCACGAAGGTCCACAGCGACGTGTAGGCAGCCACTTTTGCAGCCGTGTCGGCAGCCTGCTTGGCTTTCAACTTGGCGTCATCCAGGGCTTTTTGAGCCTGGCCATAGACCTGGTCAACACGCGCCTCGGCATCGGCCTGGCTGAGGTTGGTCCGCTGGCTGATCAACTGTGCAAGGTACGCACGGTCTTCAGGTGCCAGCTGACCATTGTTGCTCACGGTACGAGCGAAGATGCGAGCGACCACACCATGCACCGCGTCATCACTGACGGCGGCCGGGCGATCATCACGGAACAGGCTGTCGACGTAGTAGCCAAAGTCTTCGCCCTTGGAGGCAGCGCCAGCCACCTGGCTCATGCCACTGACGGCACCCGAGGCCACACTGGCACCGGCCTTCACACCACCGCTGACCACACTGCTGACCGAACCGACGATCAGCACCGCCGTCACCAGTGTCGCCACGGCCCAGGCCAGGAAGCCATGGGCGGTGTCGCGAAAGTACACCTCATCGCCGTGCATATTGGCCCATTTCACCCGCAGGCGACCGGCGATGTAACCGCCCATCCCCGACGCGATGATTTGCGTAACCGCCAGCCAGACAATGGTAGAAATGCCAAGCCCTTTGGCGCTGATGCCACTGTCGGCCCACGGCGACACCGCCGAAAAGCCCAGGCCGAAGCCCAGCAGTACCAGAATCAAGGACAGCGCAGCCGCGGCAGCGGCCCCGGCAAAGATCGCGCCCCAGGAAACCCCGGAGAGCGTGCTCGACTCTTGCAGCGTGGATGAGGATGTAATCATTGTTGTTTTGCTCCAGGCATGAAAAATAGTGTTACAAGTCTCAAAAGGGACAGTGCAGGCGACGTGCCAGAAGCTCGAAAATTAAAACTTCATATATTTCAACAACTTAATTAAGTTGAACTAATTTGAACCATGCAACTTGCAAGAAATGGCCCGGAGCGGCGGGCGTATTGCATTCCTCGTAGGAAATAACCCGTAAGCACCCCATGGCATGCAAAAAATCCTACACACACAGCGTTCGTTCAGATTCAGCGGGTTATGGTGAATTGTGTCGTTTGTGCCTACATAAATTTTTATTTAGGAAGCGGGCTATCATTTCTTGGCAAAATGCCCGCACTTCAGTGTGAATCGCTCACCAGGTAATCCTTATGACCCGCATTTTGACCATCGAGGACGACGCCGTAACGGCCCGCGAGATCGTTGCCGAGCTGAGTAGCCATGGACTGGACGTAGACTGGGTAGACAATGGCCGCGAAGGCCTGGTCCGTGCCGTCAGCGGTGATTACGACCTGATCACCCTCGACCGCATGCTCCCGGAACTGGATGGCCTGGCCATCGTCACCACCCTGCGCACCATCGGCGTATCCACGCCGATCCTGATGATCAGCGCCCTCTCCGATGTGGATGAACGGGTGCGTGGCCTGCGGGCCGGTGGTGATGACTACCTGACCAAACCGTTCGCCTCCGACGAAATGGCCGCCCGCGTCGAAGTGCTGCTGCGGCGCAAAAGCACGGTCAAGGAGTTTGAAACTGCCTTGCGCGTGGCGGATCTGGAACTGAACCTGATCAGCCGTGAAGCCAGCCGCGCCGAACAGCCCCTGAGCCTGTTGCCGACCGAATACAAACTGCTGGAATTCCTGATGCGCAACACCGGGCAAATCCTCTCGCGGATGATGATCTTCGAGGAAGTCTGGGGTTATCACTTCGACCCGGGCACCAACCTGATCGACGTGCACATCGGTCGCCTGCGCAAAAAAATCGACCCGCCGGGCCTCACGCCGCTGATCCGCACGGTACGAGGTTCCGGGTATGTCATTGCTGAACCCCTCTAAAGGCTGGCGCTCTTCCAGCAGCCGGCTGCTGGCGCTCTACAGTTCGTTGTTCGTGGCCTGGAGCTGCATCCTCATGGGCGTGCTGTACTACGAGGTGTCCGGTTACCTGGGCGACCTCTCGCGCCACTCCCTGATGCAGCGCCAGCACCTGTTCCAGCGGTTTGACGGCGAAGAGCTGGTGGAAGCCCTGACCACCAGCATGACCTTCGACATGAAGGGCGTTGACGCCTACGGCCTGTTCGACAATCAGTTCAACCCGATCAGCGGCCCGATCCGCGTGATACCGCCCGACCTGCCAATGGACGGACACATCCACGCCCTGGCCAACTGCATCGACTCCGACGACCCGAAACTGCCGCGCGACAGCTGCGACGCCGTGGCCACCCACACCGAAGACGGCCGCTGGCTGATCCTGGTGCGGGCCAACGGCTCGCTGTTCGGCGTGACGCGGATCATCCTGCACGCCTTGCTGTGGGGCATCACCCTGACGATCATTCCCGGCGCGGCCGGCTGGCACCTGCTCAGGCGGCGCCCGTTGCGGCGGATTCGCGGGATCCAGGCGAGTGCCGAAGCCATCGTGGCCGGCGACCTGACCCACCGTTTGCCATTGTCCGACCGACGCGACGAACTGGACATGCTGGCAGCCATCGTCAACGCGATGCTCGACCGCATCGAGAAGCTGATGAACGAGGTCAAGGGCGTGTGCGACAACATCGCCCACGACCTGCGCACCCCGCTCACACGCCTGCGGGCGCAGCTGTACCGGATCCAGCAACAGGCTGATGAAGACGCGCCCCACGCCCTGCAACTGGACGCGGCCATCGCCGAGACCGACACCTTGATGGCGCGTTTTCGCGGCCTGCTGCGGATTTCCGAACTGGAAGACCACCAGCGCCGCTCGGGCTTCCTGGTGCTTGATCCCCTGCCCTTGCTGCAGGAACTCCACGACTTCTACCTGCCCCTGGCAGAAGAAGGCGAGATGGAACTGCTGCTGCAAGTGCCGGACTCATTGCCCTGGATCACCGGTGACCGCGCGCTGCTGTTCGAAGCCCTGGCCAACCTGCTGAGCAACTCGATCAAATTCACCCCGCCGGGCGGCGAAGTGATTTTGCGCGGCGTGAACGATGCCGGCAGCACCCGCATTGAAGTGCTCGACTCCGGCCCCGGGATTCCCGCAGCTGAACGTGCGGCAGTGTTCCAGCGGTTTTACCGGGTGGACGAAGGCAATCAACAGCAAGGCGGGTTTGGCTTGGGGCTGTCGATTGTGGCCGCGATCATCAACCTGCACGGTTTCAAACTGGAAGTCGGCAGCAGCGAACGAGGCGGCGCGAAGCTGATCCTCGAATGCCGCCAACAACTGATGCCCGAAGCCTGAAGCCTGAAGAACACCACAAAACCAATGTGGGAGCGGNNTCCCACATTTGATCTTCATTCAGCCCGGAAAATTACCGCGCAACGCATCCAGCCCGCCGCTGTAGACACCGGTAAACAACTCCTCCACCGCCGCATCCGTCACACCGGCCACGGGAGTAAACACACCCGACCAGGTCACCTTCGCGGAACTGTCACCCAGCGCCTCAACCTTCAACGTCGCCAAATACTCACTCACCGGAAACGGCGACTCGCTGATCGAATAACTGTAGGTACGCGCTGCATCATCAAAGCG
>NZ_JACAOM010000091.1:0-401 GCF_013386245.1 Pseudomonas sp. 21615526
TACCGCCTGATCACCAACCCGGAGTGCCGCCAGTACATCCTGCGCCAGGCCTTCGAAGAAGCGATCCACACCCACGCCTACCAGTACTGCATCGAATCGCTGGCCATGGATGAAGGCGAGATCTTCAACATGTACCACGAGATTCCATCGGTCGCCAAAAAGGCTGCCTGGGGCTTGAAGTACACCCGTTCGATCTCCGATCCGAAGTTCGAAACCGGCACCGTTGAGACTGATAAAGAGCTGCTGCGCAACCTGGTGGCGTACTACTGCGTACTGGAAGGTATCTTCTTCTACTGCGGCTTCACCCAGATCCTGTCCATGGGCCGTCGCAACAAAATGACCGGCGTGGCGGAACAGTTCCAGTACATCCTGCGGGATGAGTCGATGCACCTGAACTTCGG
>NZ_JACAOM010000092.1:0-10233 GCF_013386245.1 Pseudomonas sp. 21615526
GTGCTGGCGACCCTGGCCGATGGCAGTCAGCGGCTGCTGCTGGTGATCCATCACCTGGCGGTGGACGGCGTGTCGTGGCGCATCCTGTTCGAAGACCTGCAAACCGCCTACGAGCAACTGCAGCAGGGGCGTGTCGTGGCACTGCCGGCCAAGACTTCGTCGGTCAAGGCCTGGGGCGAGCGGCTGCTGCGTCACGCCAGCAGCGAGCAGATGCATCAAGAGCTGGATTACTGGCAGCAAGCGTTGCAGGGCGTACCTGCAGCACTGCCGTGCGATAACCCTCACGGTAAACAATTGAATCGTGACGCGCAGGTGGTGCACACGCATCTGGACAAAACGCTGACTCGACAGCTGTTGCAGCACGCTCCGGCGGCGTACCGGACTCAGGTCAACGACCTGCTGTTGACGGCGTTGGCGCGGGTCATCAGCCGTTGGGCGCAGACGCCTTCGGTGCTGGTGCAGTTGGAGGGGCACGGCCGCGAGGAGTTGTTCGACGAGCTGGACCTGACCCGCAGCGTGGGGTGGTTCACCAGCGTATTCCCGGCGAAGCTCACCCCGGCGGCCGATATCGCGGGTTCCATCAAGCAGATCAAGGAGCAACTGCGGGCGATCCCTGAAAAGGGCCTGGGTTTTGGCCTGCTGCGTTACTTGGGGGATGCCCACGCGCAATCGGTGCTTGAAGCGTTGCCGACACCGCGTATTACCTTCAATTACCTCGGTCAATTCGATAGCAGTTTCCAGGCGCAGGACGCGTTGTTCATGCCAGGCCGCGAGCCTGCCGGGGCCGAGCAAAGTCCTGAAGCGCCACTGGGCAACTGGCTGGAAATCAACGGCCAGGTGTACGACGGCGAGCTGGACTTGAGCTGGACCTTCAGCCCGCACATGTTCGATGCACAAGCCCTCAAGGCCCTGGCCGATGACTATGCCGGTGAGTTGCAAGCGCTGATCGAACATTGCTGCCTGCCGTCCACCCAGGGTGTGACCCCTTCGGACTTCGCCCTGGTGCAGTTGACCCAGCAGCAACTGGAAGGGTTGCCTGTACCCGCAGGGGATATCGAGGACATCTTCCCGTTGTCGGCCATGCAGCAAGGCATGTTGTTCCACAGCCTTTACCAGCAGGACGCCAGTGATTACATCAACCAGATGCGCCTGGATATCGATGGTCTGGACACAGCGCGTTTCCGCGACGCCTGGCAAGCGGCGGTGGATGCCCATGACAGTCTGCGCAGCGGTTTTATCTGGCAGGGGGAGTTGGACCATCCGCTGCAGATCATTCGCAGGCAGGCGCCGCTGAGTTTTGTCGAGCACGACTGGCGTACTCGTCCCGAGCTGGCGGCGGCGCTGGACGCTGCTGCCGCTGCCGAGCAGGCGCAGGGTTTCGATCTGGGCGAGGCGCCGTTGCTGCGCTTGACCCTGATTCGTACGGGCGAGCAGCGTCATCATCTGATTTACACCCACCACCACATCCTGATGGACGGCTGGAGTAACTCGCAGTTGCTGGGTGAGGTGCTGCAACGCTACAGCGGTCAACATGCGATGGCGCCGGTCGGCCGTTATCGTGACTATATGGCGTGGCTGGCATCCCAGGATACGGCACGCAGTGAGCTGTTCTGGAAGGCTCAGTTACGCCCTCTGAGCGAGCCTACCCGGCTGATCCAGGCGTTCGGCGCCACGCCTGTGCCGGTGCAAACAGAGCCTGCCTACGGTGACTATCAGCAACTGTTCGACGCCGCCGGTACCCATCGCCTGAACGAGTTCGCCCGTCAGCACAAGGTCACGCTCAATACCGTGCTTCAGGCCGCCTGGCTGGTGTTGTTGCAACGCTACACCGGACAGCAGACCGTATGTTTCGGTGCCACGGTCTCGGGGCGCCCGGCCGATATTCGCGATATCGAGCAGCAGGTCGGGCTGTTCATCAATACCTTGCCAGTGATCGCCGAGGTTCGTGCCGAGCAGCCGATGGGTGAGTGGTTGCAGGTGTTGCAGCAACAAAACCTGATGCTGCGGGAGCACGAGTACACCCCGTTATTCGAGATCCAGCGCTGGGCCAGCAGTGCCGCCGATTCGCTGTTCGACAGCCTGCTGGTATTCGAGAACTACCCGGCTTCCGAAGCGTTGCGCCAGGCGGCGGTGCCCGAGCTGAGCTTCGGCCCTGTCGACAGCCAGGAGCGGACCAACTACCCGTTGACCCTGGCGGTGGCGACCGGCGAGACCCTGGCGATTCACTACAGCTACCTGCGCGCGTCTCTGGCCGCCGAGCATGTACGCCAGATCAGCCTGCACCTGGAACAACTGCTGGAACACATGCTGGCATTGGTTCCGGGTGCCGCAGTCGGCGAGTTGCAACTGGTGACGGCCATCGAGCGCCAGCAATTGGTGGATGACTGGAACTGCCGTGATACGCGCTTCAGTACCACCACTTCGATCCATCAGTTGATCCAGGCCCAGGCCCTGCGTGCACCGGATGCCGTGGCCTTGATGTTTGCCGAGGAGCAACTGACCTATGGGCAACTGGATCGGCGTGCCAACCGCCTGGCCCACAAACTGATCGATCAGGGTGCCGGGCCGGACGTTCTGGTGGGCATCGCCCAGGAACGTGGGCTGGGCATGGTGGTTGGGCTCCTGGCGATTCTCAAGGCGGGCGCGGCCTATGTGCCGCTCGACCCGGAATACCCGCGTGAACGCCTGGCCTACCTGATGCAGGACAGTGGCATCGGACTGCTGCTCACCGATTCGCGCCTGGCTGAGCGCCTGCCGACGCCCGTCGGGATCACGCGCCTGGAGCTGGACCGTCTGGCGCTGGACGCAATGCCCGACAGCCCACCGGTGGTCGACCTGCACGGGCAAAACCTGGCCTATGTGATTTACACCTCGGGCTCCACCGGCCAGCCCAAGGGCGTGACGGTTGCCCATGACGCCCTGGCCATGCATTGCCTGGCTATCGGCGAGCGCTATGCCATGAGCGAGCAGGACTGCGAGCTGCATTTCATGTCCTTCGCGTTCGACGGTGCCCATGAACGCTGGCTGACCACCTTGAGCCACGGTGGCCGCCTGTTGATTCGCGACTCCAGCCTCTGGACGCCGGAGCAGACGTACCAGGCCATGCACCGTCACGGTGTGACCGTCGCGGCATTCCCGCCGGTGTATTTGCAGCAATTGGCCGACTACGCCGACCAGCATGGCAACCCTCCGGCCGTGCGCATCTACTGCTTTGGCGGTGATGCGGTGCCCCAGGCGTCGTTCGAGCTGGTCAAGCGTGCGCTCAAGCCGCAGCACATCATCAACGGCTATGGCCCGACCGAAACCGTGGTTACGCCGCTGATCTGGAAGGCTGCGGCAGACCAGATGTGCGGCGCCGCCTATGCGCCGATCGGCAGCCGTATCGGTGACCGCAGTGCCTATGTACTGGATGCCGGCGGCGGGTTGCTGCCCCAGGGCCTGGCCGGTGAGTTGTACCTGGGCGGGGAAGGGGTGGCGCGTGGTTACCTTAACCGTGCGGCGCTGACGGCCGAGCGCTTTGTACCGGATCCGTTCGCTGGCTCCGGTGGCCGTCTGTATCGCAGCGGCGACCTGGTTCGCCAGCGGGCCGACGGGGTGATCGACTACCTGAGCCGGATCGACCACCAGGTAAAAATCCGTGGTTTCCGTATCGAGTTGGGGGAGATCGAGGCTCGGTTGCAGGAGCAACCGCAGGTGCAGGAAGCCGTGGTGCTGGCGCAAGAGGGCGTGAACGGGGCGCAACTGGTGGGCTATGTGGTGACTGCCGTCACTGCAGCAGACGAGGAGGTATCGGGCGCGCGGACTAAATTGCGTGAGCGGCTCAACGTTCGTCTTAAAGAGATTCTGCCGGGCTACATGGTTCCTACCTATCTGGTGTTCCTCGAAGAGTTGCCCCTGACCCCCAATGGAAAGCTGGATCGCCGTGCACTGCCGGTGCCCGACGCCAGCTTCATGCAGCGCATTTATGCCGCCCCGCAAGGCACCGTGGAGCAAACCCTGGCCGCTGTCTGGGCGGACGTCCTGGGCGTGCAGCAAGTGGGCAGGGAGGACAACTTCTTCGAGTTGGGTGGGCATTCATTACTGGCGACGCAAGCGACTGCGATGGCGCAGATGCAATTGGGAGCCAACGTCGCGCTGGACCTGATCTTCAAGGCAAGCACCTTGCGTGACTACGCAAGTGCTGTTGATGGCTGCTTGAACAGCAACCTTGAGCAGGACCTGAGCGATATGCATGACTTCCTCACCGAGCTGGAGACAAATTGAGATGGCGTTAATGGATAACATCGAGCTGGTTCAACGTTTCATCAGGCTGGCGCTGCCTCAGCGCAAGGCCTTTTTTGAAAAGTTGGCCAGCAAGGGCATGAGCCTTGGGCAACTGCCTGTGCCGATGATCCGCCATGAGTTTGAAGCCATACCGTTGTCCTATGCCCAGCACCGCCAGTGGTTTCTCTGGCAGTTGGAGCCCGAGAGCGCGGCCTACCACGTACCTGCTGCCCTGCGTTTGCGGGGTGTGCTGGATGTCGAGGCTTTGCAGCGCAGCTTTCAGGTGTTGATCGAGCGTCATGAGTCCTTGCGTACGCGTTTTGTCCAGGATGCCGGGCAGACGTTGCAGGTGATTACCCCGGCGGCGGACTTTAACCTGCCGGTGCACACCCTGGAGCCTGGCGATGCGGCCGGGCTTGAGGCGCGCATCAGTGCATTCGTCGAAGCACAGACGCGTCAGTTGTTCGATTTGCAGCAAGGCCCGTTGCTGCGGGTCTGCCTGTTGCGCGTGGCGCCGGACGAGCATGTGCTGGTGCTGACCCAGCACCATATCGTTTCCGATGGTTGGTCCATGCAAGTGCTGGTTGAGGAACTGGTGCAATGCTACGCCGCCTTCACCCAGGGCCACGCTCCGCAACTGCCGGCGCTGGCGATCCAGTACGCCGACTACGCCATCTGGCAGCGACACTGGATGGAGGCCGGCGAGCGTGATCGTCAACTCGCTTACTGGACCGCGCAGTTGGGCGACCTGCCGCCGGTGCTGGAGCTGCCCACCGACAAGCCCCGTCCCTTGCAACCGAGCTACCGTGGCGAACGCCTGGAAATTGTCCTGGATGCGAGCCTGGGGCAACCTTTGAAAGCCCTCGCCCAGCGTGAGGGGGTGACGCTGTTCATGGTGTTGCTGGCATCGTTCCAGTTACTGCTGCACCGCTACAGCGGGCAGCGGGATGTCCGGGTCGGGGTGCCGGTGGCCAACCGCAACCGGCCGGAAACCAAAGGCCTGATCGGCTTTTTCGTTAACACCCAGGTGCTCAAGGCCGAGATCGACGGCCAGATGTCGTTCCGGGCCTTGCTGGCCCAGGTCAAGCAGGCAGCCTTGGGCGCCCAGGAGCATCAGGACCTGCCCTTCGAGCAGTTGGTCGAGGCGCTGCACCCCGAGCGAAGCCTGGGGCATAACCCGTTGTTCCAGGTGATGTATAACCACCAGAGCGAAGGTCGCGGCTCCAGTGCCGAGCCCGCATTGAACCTGCCGCAGTTGACCGTCGAAGGCCTGGACTGGAAAACCTGCACGGCGCAATTTGACCTGACCCTGGACACGGCGGAGTCGGCACGCGGTCTGTCAGCCGCACTGACTTATGCCACCGATGTATTTACCGCCGAGGCCATCGAACGCCTTGCGCAGCATTGGCAAAATCTGTTGCGGGCAATCATCACCAGTCCGCACCAGGCGGTAGGAGAGTTGCCGTTGCTGGCGGCGGACGAACACCGGCGCATCCTCCAGCAGTGGAGCCCGAACCTGCGGGCATTCGACGTGAACCAGTGCCTGCACCATTTGATCGAAGCCCAGGCCGAGCGTACCCCCGATGCCCTTGCCGTCAGCTACGAAGATCAGCACCTGACGTACGGTCAGTTGAATGCGGATGCCAACCTGTTGGCGTATCGGCTGATCGAGGCCGGTGTCGGCCCTGATGTGTTGGTGGGGCTCTCTACCGAGCGCAGCCTGGAGATGCTGGTCGGTCTGCTGGCGGTGCTCAAGGCCGGTGGTGCCTATGTGCCCATGGACCCTGGTTATCCACAGGATCGTTTGCATTACATGATGCAGGACAGCAGCATTGCGTTGCTGTTGGCGCAGTCCTCTGTGCTTGAACACTTGGCGCCAGCACCGTCGATTCGTGTGCTGGCACTGGATAACGTCGTCGGCGCAGGCCAGGAACCGTCGGGCAACCCGCAGGTGGCGGTCAGCCCTGACAACCTGGCATACGTGATTTACACCTCGGGCTCTACCGGACAGCCCAAGGGCGTGCTGCTGCCCCATCGCAATGTGGTGCGCCTGTTCAGTGCCACCGATGACTGGTTCCGCTTTGGCGCGACGGATGTGTGGACGCTGTTCCACTCCTGTGCCTTCGACTTTTCCGTGTGGGAGCTGTTCGGTGCGCTGACATACGGCGCGCGCCTGGTGGTTGTGCCCCATGACGTCAGCCGTTCCACCGAAGACTTCTACGCCTTGCTCTGCCGTGAGCAAGTGACCGTGCTCAACCAGACACCTTCGGCGTTCAAGCAGTTGGTGCAGGTCGCCTGCGCTCACCCGGCCGCAGGCCTTGAGCACTTGCGCTACGTGGTGTTTGGCGGTGAGGCACTGGAGGTCAAGGCATTGCAGCCGTGGTTTGAGCATTTCGGTGATCGTTCGCCGCAACTGATCAACATGTATGGCATCACTGAAACCACCGTTCACGTGACGTATCGACCCATCACCCGGGCCGACTTGGCGAACGAGGCGAGCAGCCCGATCGGCGAGCCTATCGTTGACCTGTCCTGGTACCTGCTGGACGCTCAGCTCAACCCGGTCCCTGAAGGTTGCATCGGCGAGCTGTATGTCGGCCAGGCGGGCCTGGCCCGAGGCTACCTGCACCGTGGCGATCTGACCGCCAGCCGGTTTATTCCCGATCCGTTCCGTGCTGACGGCGCGCGCCTTTACCGTACCGGCGACCTCGCGCGTTTGCGTGCGGGCGGGGTGGTGGAATATGTCGGGCGGATCGACCATCAAGTGAAAATTCGCGGGTTTCGTATCGAGTTGGGTGAGATCGAGGCGCAACTGCTCAAGTTGGCTTGCGTGCGTGAAGTTGCGGTGTTGGCGCGGCCCGGCGTGGGCGGCCAGCAGTTGCTGGCCTATATCGTGCCGGCCGCACCGGTCTTCGACGCAGAGACCCATGATGGCCTGCGCGAGACCATTCGCCAGTCGCTCAAGGCCGAGCTGCCGGACTATATGATTCCGGCGCATGTGGTCTTTCTGCCGAGCCTGCCGTTGACGGTCAACGGCAAACTCGACCGCCAGGCGCTGCCAGAGCCTGAGCTGCAACAGCAGTCGTATGAAGCGCCGTGCGGTGAGCTGGAACAACAGGTGGCGTTGATCTGGCAAGAGGTCCTTGGGGTTGAGCGTGTCGGTCGCCAGGACGATTTCTTCGAGCTCGGCGGTCACTCGTTGCTGGCCACCCAAGTGGTATCGAGGGTTCGTCATGGTCTTGAGCTGAACGTGCCGCTCAAGGCGTTGTTCGAGCACACGACCCTGCAGGCATTCGCCCGGGTATTGAACCAGGAACCCGCCGAGCAGGCCCCCGCGTTTGTCGTGGTTGATCGTGGCTCGGCATTGCCGTTGTCGTATGCCCAGGAGCGCCAGTGGTTCCTCTGGCAGCTCGATCCCCTGAGTGGTGCCTACAACATACCGACGGCCTTGCGCCTCGCAGGCGCGCTGGATATCCAAGCGCTCCAGAGCAGCTTTGACGAGTTGCTGGTGCGTCATGAAACCTTGCGTACCACGTTTGTCCAGGACCATCAGCGCACCCTGCAAGTGATCCATGCGCCAGTGCCAATGGCGATTGTCGTGGACACCCTTGACGCCGGCACTGATCCGCACGCCGGGATTGCCGCTTATGTGCAGACCCATGCCGAGGCGTTGTTCGACCTGCAGACCGGGCCCTTGTTACGCGTGAAGTTGTTGCGCCTGGACGATGATGATCACGTGCTGGTGCTGACCCAGCATCACATCGTCTCCGATGGCTGGTCCATGCAACTGATGGTGCAGGAACTGGTTGAGCTCTATGATGCCTTCAGCAGCGGCCGCGCGCCTGAGGCCAGGCCATTGCCGATCCAATATGCCGACTATGCCGCCTGGCAGCGTCAATGGATGGAGGCCGGTGAGCGTGAGCGCCAACTGGCTTATTGGACCCGGCAACTGGCCGGTGACCAGCCGTTGCAATTGCCGTTGGACTATTCGCGCCCGGCCGAACAAAGCTTTCGGGGGGCGCAGCTGGAAATCGTCCTGCAACCCGGGCTCGGCGCTTCGCTGCTCGGCCTGGCCCAGCAACTGCGTGTGACGCCGTTCATGCTCTTGCTTGCCTCATTCCAGACGTTGCTGCATCGCTACAGCGGGCAATCCGACATCCGGGTCGGGGTCCCGATTGCCAACCGCAACCGGGTTGAGACCGAGCGCCTGATCGGCTTTTTCGTCAATACCCAGGTACTCAAGGCCGATGTGAAACCGACCCTGGCGTTCGCGGATGTCGTGCAGCAAGTCCGGCAGACCGCCCTTGAAGCCCAGGCTCACCAGGACCTGCCATTCGAACAGTTGGTTGAAGCGTTGCACCCTGAGCGCAGCCTGAGTCATAGCCCGCTGTTCCAGGTGATGTTCAACCATCAGAGCGAGGCGGCGCGCGGACAGCAGGCGACGCGCTTGCCGGGCCTGGCCATCGAAAGCCTTGAGTGGGCCAGCCACACGGCCCAGTTCGACTTGGTGCTCAATACCTTTGAAACCGGGCAAGAGTTGGCCGCCACGCTGACCTACGCCACCGATCTGTTTGCGCCGGCGACGGTCGAGCGTCTTGCCGGCCATTGGCAAAACCTGCTGTGCAGCATTGTCGCGGATCACACGCGGCCGGTTGCCGAGCTGTCGTTGCTGGGCGGTCATGAGCTTGAGTTGATTGAGCGGACCTGGAACGCCAACACCCTGGACTTCCCGCGTGAGCGGTGCATCCATCAGCAGATTCAGGACCAGGTGCAGCGTACGCCCGACGCCCTGGCGGTTATCTGGGGTGATGAGCAACTGACCTACCGCCAGTTGAACGGCCGGGCGAATGCCCTGGCCCACAAGCTGGTGGCGCTGGGTGTTGGTCCTGAAGTGCGGGTTGGCGTGGCCATGCCGCGCAGTGCGCAGATGGTCGTGGCATTGCTCGCGGTACTCAAGGCGGGCGGCGCGTATGTGCCGCTGGACCCGGATTACCCGGCCGAGCGCGTGGCCTACATGCTCAAGGACAGCCAGGCGCGGGTGTTGTTGACCCAGGCTGCGGTGGCGCTTGAGGTGGATGCTTCGATTGACGTGCTGCTTGTGGATGCTCAGGAAGTTGATGATCAGGATCTGGACGTTGCGGTCCACGCCGGCAACCTGGCCTATGTGATCTACACCTCCGGCTCCACCGGCCTGCCCAAGGGCGTGGCCATTACTCACCGCAACGTGGCGGCGCTGACCCAGTGGTCGCAGCAGGTTTACAGCCCTGAAGACATTCAAGGGGTGTTGGCCTCGACGTCGATCTGCTTCGACTTGTCGGTGTGGGAGCTGTTTGTGACCCTGGCCGGCGGCGGCTTTATCGTCGGTGCCCGCAATGCCCTGGAGCTGCCGGAGCTGGCGGCCCGAGACCGGGTACGCCTGATCAACAGCGTGCCTTCGGCGATGGGAGCCTTGCAGCGTGCCGGGCAAATCCCGCAAAGCGTGCGCATCATCAATCTGGCGGGCGAACCGCTGAAGCAGTCGCTGGTGGATGCGCTGTACGAGCATGCCCATGTGCAGCACGTTTACGACCTGTATGGCCCGTCGGAAGACACCACTTACTCCACCTGGACCCGCCGCGAAGCCGGTGGCCAGGCCAATATCGGCAGGCCGTTGGCCAACACCGCCAGCTACCTGCTCGACGCCGAGTTGCACTCGGTGCCGGTCGGCGTGGCGGCGGAGCTTTACCTAGCCGGTGAGGGCATCACCCGTGGTTATCTACTGCGTCCGGGGCTGACCGCCGAGAAGTTTGTGCCGAACCCGTTCTCGACCACCGGCGAGCGCTTGTACCGCACTGGTGACCTGACCCGTTACCGCAGTGACGGCGTGATCGAATACGTTGGCCGCATCGACCACCAGGTGAAGATTCGTGGCCTGCGCATCGAGCTGGGAGAAATCGAAAGTCGTCTGCTCGCCCACCCAGGTGTGCGTGA
>NZ_JACAOM010000093.1:0-17196 GCF_013386245.1 Pseudomonas sp. 21615526
GCCCTTCTCCACGGTCAGCATCACACCGTCCGAGGAGGCCGCGACGGTACCCGGATAGGCCTCATCCAGCCATGTCGACACCGATGCCTTCGCACCGTCGACCTTGCCCTGCAGGAAGAACGTGCACGAGCGGGTCACGCCCTCGCCCATTTCCTCGGCATAAAACCCCTCCACCTGATGCTCGGGCGTCACGGCCAGCATCAGCCCTTCGTACTTGCCCGAGTGCAGCGTGGCGGCAAACGCCGGCGCACCTGCAGCAACACACACGAAAGAGGCAACCAGCAATCGGGACACGCAACGTTTGAACGGCATTCTATTTTTTCCCTTCAAGTGCTTCGTAGGCTTTTTTGATGCGTTGGTCATAGTCGCCATAATCCTTGCCGTTATAGTTCAGCGCCATGGCGGCGTAATCCTTGTTCTTCATGGCCTTGACCAGGGCCGGGCTCTGGCTGCAAAAACCGAGGAAGGCCTTTAGTTGATGCCCGGCATTAATCTTCATGGCCACCACAAATTCAAACACCGTTTTATAACCGCATGCCGTGAAGTTGGAGCCCATTATCTGAAACATGCCCCAGGAGGCCGACTTCAAGGCCGCTTCCTGATCCAGCGCAAAGGCGGTGGCCATGGTTTCCCAGGCCTTGGTCTGGTCCTTGTTATTGGCCTTCCACTGGGGCCCGGCCTTCTTCACGTAGGGGTACGACAACAGCGGGTGGGTCTGGTCGTATTTACTCTTGGTGTACTTGCGAAAATGGTGCCCTTCAAAGGCGATCACCGGCAACTTGGCCGGGCCGAACCCGGAGCGCCCGCCCGACTCCACCGTGGCAAAGGCCTTGATGATATTGACGGAAATGCCGTTACCCAACTGCGTGGCAGCGTTTTGGAAGTCCGTATCCGTCAGCGTCGTGCCGCCGTCGCACGTGGCCTGGAGCATCATCTGCCGGTTGCGCCGCTCGGCCTCGATCATTGCCCGCATGCGGTCCAGATAGTGGTCGACCGTGGCCTGGACCATGTCCGCGCCGGTGTTGCCGAACACATTGAGGAACGTCGGAATACGCAGGGTCGGGTTCGGCTTGACCGGCACCTTCACCGCCTCTTCGATCAGGCTATTGAAGGTGCGCCCGGTAGGGTCGATGACACCATCGGGATGCGCGTATTTGAGGTGGCGGAACTGATACTGGCTGATGCACTGCACCAACTGGCCGTCGCACTTGCCATTTTCCGCCAGGGGGAAACCCAACTTGGGAATGATCAAGTTGAATAAATACTGGATGCATTGAACATCGGCGGGCAAGTTGCGGGCTTTGCCCGGCGCACCGACGGAAGCGCTGATGAGAGTGGGCAACCCTTGCAGGCTTTTCATTACCGACATCCTTGTTAGTTGGGGTGAATGAGCAATAAAGCGCCATCACTTTAATATCATCCATGCATTGACGACACATCTTGAAATATGTGACTGGCGCAAACTAGCAAGGCCTGTAGACGCTGTCCAGAAGGGATGCTTGAAGTTGTGAAAGAGTCCTCACGGTCGTTTGGCAGCGCGATTGCTGTCGGGCGTGCGAAGGATTTTCCGAAAGACGAACAGCAGAAATCGCTTCGCAGTTGACGATTGTCAGCGAAGGGTTTCATACGCATATTTTTTTGAATCAAGGAGGGGTGGCGTTATGGAGGCAACCCCACCAGCCACACCCCGGCACACAATGTTCCCGCTGTGGCTGCTGCCTTCCGGCTCTGACCAGGTTCACGGGTAATCGTTGCGGGGGGACCGATGGGGTCACCATAACGACGCTCGCCTCTCGGCAAGCCGCGCCATTGTACCGATCTCATCGGAAGTTACAACCGTTGGCGCGGGATTAAAAATATCTGATGGTTCAAGTACTTGGCTGCAGGAGCAAGCTTGCTCCTACAAAAGCACGACCTCGTCCGCCCGACCGCCCTCTTGCTGGATCACCAGGTGAATGAAGTGCAGCTTGGCAATCACCGCCGGCGGCAGGACGAACGGATAGAAATCCGGCTGGCCCATGCTGCGGGACAGTTCGTTGAGCATACCGGCCAGTTCGATCCACGCATTGACGAATGACAGGAACGCCGTGCCGCCGGGATGCCCGGGGTCGTAGAGGGTGCTGAGGGGGAACGGCTGGTAATCCAGGTCCATCTCCCGGGCGCTCATGCCGAAGCCCAGCGCGGTGTCGACGGCGTCCATCATGTGCAGGTAATGCGCCCAGGTTTCCGCCCAGTCTTCCCACGGGTGCATGGTGGCGTAGGCGCTGACGCAGGTTTGCTGCCAGTCCGGGCGCGGGCCGTTCTGGTAGTGCTGCTCCAGGGCGTCGGCGTAGCTGGCGCGCTCGTCACCGAACAGCGTGCGGAACGGCTCCAGCCAATGGCTATTGGCGATCAGGCGGTCCCAGTAGTAATGGCCGACCTCGTGACGGAAGTGACCGAGCAAGGTGCGGTAAGGCTCGCGCATCTGTACGCGAATTTTCTCACGGTGGGCGTCGTCGGCTTCCTTGATGTCGAGGGTGATCAGGCCATTGGCGTGGCCGGTGGTGGGCGCGTTGCCTTCCAGGTCGATGCCGACAAAATCGAAGGCCAGGCCGGTGTCTTCATCGACCGTCTTGGGAATCACCTGCAAGCCCAGGCTGATGAGTTGGGCCACCAGACGACGCTTGGCGGTTTCGACCTTGCGCCAGCGTTCGGGGTTTTCGGGGATCGACAGGTCGGGAATGGTGCGGTTCAGGCTGCAGGCCACGCACAAGACCTGGCCGTTGTCGGCGGGCAGCAGCCAATTGCAGGCGGCGGGCGTGTCAAGGTTGGCGCAGCGACGAAATGCGCCGGCTTCAGGGTCGGCGTCCAGCAGCCAGGTATCGGCGTACGGGCCGGGCTGCAGGGAGGACAGGCGACTCTGCTCCGGCTGATAGCCCAGCAGCGCCGAGCAGGCCAGGCACTGGCTGTTGCGAAAGAACAGCGATTGCCCACAGCGGCACTGCCAGACCTTGCTGTTGCGCGAGGTCTCGGCCATGAACGGTGCGGCGATGCGCGAACTGAGTTGTTCGAAGAAGCGGTACATGGCGATCTCTCCGGGAGGCTTGCCAATACTAGAGCATTGCCCGAGAGAGATCGTTCCCACGCTCTNNACGATCATCAGACTGTGATGTTGTGCTTGGCCAAAAATGCCACGAACGCCTCTTCATCCAGCACTTTCAAGCCCAGCTCAGTGGCCTTGGCGAGCTTCGAACCCGCGCCCGGCCCGGCGACCACGCAATGGGTTTTCGCCGACACCGAGCCCGCCACCTTGGCGCCCAGGCTTTCGAGTTTTTCCTTGGCAACATCGCGGCTCATCAGTTCCAGGGAGCCGGTGAGCACCCATGTGTGACCGGCCTCGGGCAAGCCTTCGACGACTTTCTTCTCACTCTGCCAGTGCATGCCGAAGTCCTTGAGCTGTTGCTCGATGGCCAGCGCACGCCGGGCGTTTTCTTCAATATCAAAAAAGTCCCGGACGGCCTTGGCCTGCTTCTCCGGCAACGCCTGGCGCATGTCGAGCCAGTCGGCCTTGATCACGCCTTCGAGGGAGCCAAACTTGTCCGCCAGCTTCTGCGCGGCGCCCGGCCCTACGGACGGTACGTGCAGCTTGTCGAGCAAGCCGCCCAACGTGGTGCTGGCCGCAAACTCGGCGCTCAGGTCGCCCTGCTCCTGCAACTCCAGGCCGCACTCGTCCTTCGAGATCAGGGCGCCAATCACATCCTGGTTATGGCTGTCTTCAAAGAAGCTGTGAATCTCGTGGGCCACTTCCAGGCCAACGTCCGGCAAGTACGTCAGCACTTCCGGCAAGGCCTGCTGCACGCGCTCCAGGGATGCCAGCGAGCGCGCCAGCACCTTGGCCGTCTCCTCGCCCACATCGGGAATGCCCAGAGCGTAGATAAACCGTGCGAGGGTTGGCGTCTTGCTGTTTTCAATAGAGGCAATCAGCTTCTTGCTGGAAACGTCGGCAAAACCTTCCAGGTCGATGATCTGTTCGTACTTGAGCTTGTAGAGATCCGCCGGCGAGCCGATGAGTTTTTCGTCCACCAGTTGCTCGATGGTCTTGTCGCCCAGGCCATCGATGTCCATGGCCCGGCGCGAAACGAAATGGATGATCGCCTGCTTGAGCTGCGCACCACAGGCCAGGCGCCCGACGCAGCGGTACACCGCGCCTTCACTGACGGTTTCCTTGCCCTTGCTGCGCTTGACCAGTTGCGTACGCTCAACGTGGGAACCGCACACCGGGCAACTCTCGGGGATCTGCACCGCACGGGCGTTTTCCGGGCGACGCTCGGTCACCACCGACACCACCTGCGGAATCACATCACCGGCACGGCGGATGATCACCGTGTCGCCGATCATCAGGCCCAGGCGTGCCACCTCGTCCATGTTGTGCAGTGTGGCGTTGGACACGGTCACACCCGCGACCTTGACCGGTTTCAAGCGTGCCACGGGCGTCACAGCGCCGGTGCGACCCACTTGGAATTCAACGTCCAGCAGTTCGGTCAGTTCTTCCATCGCCGGGAATTTATGGGCGATTGCCCAACGCGGTTCGCGGGCACGGAAGCCCAGCTCACGTTGGTAGGCAATGCTATTGACCTTGAACACCACACCGTCGATTTCATAGGGCAAGGCATTCCGTCGATCACCGATATCACGGTAGTAGTCGAGGCAATCCTGAATCCCCTTGGCCAGTTTCAACTCATGACTGATGGGCATGCCCCACTTTTTCAGCTGTTGCAGATTGCCAATGTGGGTGTCGCTGATATCCGTGGTCACGCCGTAGCAGCAGAATTCCAGCGGACGGCTGGCGGTGATCTTCGAGTCCAGCTGACGCAGGCTACCCGCCGCCGCGTTGCGCGGGTTGGCGAAGGTCTTGCCGCCAACTTCCAGCTGGGTGGCGTTCAGCCGCTCGAAACCGGCCTTGGACATGAATACTTCGCCGCGCACTTCGAGGGTCGCCGGCCAGCCGGTGCCGTGCAGTTTCAAAGGAATGTTGCGCACGGTACGCACGTTGACGCTGATGTCTTCGCCAGTGGTGCCATCGCCGCGGGTGGCGCCACGCACCAGCTCACCGTCCTGATACAGCAGGCTGACCGCCAGGCCATCGAGCTTCGGCTCACAGCTGTATTCCACCGCCGCGCCGCCGCCAAACAAGTCTCCCACCGGCAGATCCAGGCCTTCGGTCACCCGGCGATCAAATTCCAGCATGGTACTTTCATCGAAGGCGTTGCCGAGGCTGAGCATCGGGATTTCGTGGCGTACCTGAGTGAACGCAGACAATGCCGCACTGCCGACCCGCTGCGTCGGTGAATCACGGGTTACCAGCTCCGGGTGCTCGGCTTCAAGCGCCTTGAGCTCGTGGAACAACCGGTCGTACTCGGCGTCCGGAATGCTCGGCTCGTCGAGGACGTGGTAACGGTAGTTGTGCTGATCCAGTTCAGCGCGCAGTTCGAGGATGCGGGTGTGGGCGGCGGTCATGGGTGTTCTCTCATAAAGCAAAAGAGCAGCCGAAGCTGCTCAATATGTTAGTGCATGGATTCTACAGGCAACGCTTAAGCTTGGACCTCAGCGCTTCTGTGTCAGGGCACGACGCTCGAACTCGACGATGCGCTGACGGTAATGCTCGATGGTCTGGGCGGTCAGGACGCTGCGTTGATCGTCCTTGAGTTCGCCGTTGAGTTCCTGGGACAGCTTGCGAGCTGCCGCCACCATCACGTCGAACGCTTGTTTCGGGTGACGCGGGCCCGGCAAGCCGAGGAAGAAGCTCACCGCCGGAGTGCTGAAATGGTCGATGTCGTCCAGATCGAAGATGCCCGGCTTGACCGCATTGGCCATGGAGAACAGGACTTCGCCGTTGCCGGCCATGCTTTCGTGGCGATGGAAAATATCCATCTCGCCAAAGCGCAGACCGCTTTCCAGAATATTCTGCAGCAGGGCCGGGCCCTTGAAGCCGGCGGCGTCACGGCAGATCACGCTGATCACCAGCACCTCTTCGGCAGCCGGCTGGTCCTTGACGGATTCTTTATGGGCGCTCTTGGCCGGGGACTCATCCGGGAAGTCGTCATCACGGCTGCTGAAGCTCGGGCCTTCTTCCAGGTCCAGGTTCAGGTCGCCCTGGGATGGCTCGCTGGCCGCGCTGCGCTTGCCGCGCTTGGGTTCACGGGCTTCACGCACCGGTGCGCTCATCGACGGCAGGTCGTGCTCGTCCAGGTGCGGTTCTTTATGGTTGTCCAGGACACGCGGTGGCCCCAGCAGCTCGGCGCTGCCGTCGTCGTCCGGCAAATTGGACAGGTTGCGGTCCAGGCGAAATTTCAACTTGCCCTTGCCGCCACGCATCCGGCGCCAGCCATCAAAAAGAATACCGGCAATGACAATAATGCCGATGACGATCAGCCACTCGCGCAGACCGATTTCCATGTAATCCCGTGCCTCTAATAAAAAATGCTGAAAAATAAGGGGTTTAGCACCGTGCAAACCGCTTTAAAACGTGGCGCCAACTCTATGTTCTGAATGACGTTTTGCCCACGCATACGAAAATTTGACATTAAACTAGCACGACCAAAGATAACTTTACACCGTCTGTCAAAATGCCTTGAACAAATATGTCCATTTGCCACTTTTCCCAGACCGGTAAATCACCTTACGTCCTGCTGAAAATCCTCCTTCGACCTGCGGCTCAGGATTCCACCAGCGCCATCGCCTCTTCGACATCCACCGCCACCAATCGCGAACAGCCCGGCTCGTGCATCGTCACGCCCATCAATTGATCGGCCATTTCCATGGCGATCTTGTTGTGGGTGATATAGATGAACTGCACCGTCTGGGACATCTCTTTAACCAGTCGGGCGTACCGTCCAACGTTAGCGTCATCCAGCGGGGCGTCAACTTCGTCGAGCATGCAAAACGGCGCCGGGTTCAACTTGAAGATCGCAAATACCAGGGCCAATGCGGTCAGTGCCTTCTCGCCACCAGACAACAAATGGATGGTGCTGTTCTTCTTGCCCGGAGGCCGCGCCATGATCGTTACCCCTGTATCGAGTAGATCTTCGCCCGTCAGTTCCAAGTAAGCGCTGCCACCACCGAAAACTTTCGGGAATAACGCCTGTAAACCGCCATTAATCTGATCAAAGGTATCTTTGAAGCGATTACGGGTTTCCTTGTCGATCTTGCGGATCACGTTCTCCAGGGTGTCCAGCGCTTCGACAAGATCGGCGTTCTGCGCATCCAGATAACGTTTGCGCTCGGACTGCTGCTGGTACTCGTCGATGGCCGCGAGGTTGATCGCGCCGAGTCGTTGAATGCGCGCGGCAATCCGCTCAAGTTCTTCTTCGGCTTCTTTCTCGTTGGCCTCGGCGGTCAGGGTATTGAGCACGCCGTGCAGGTCGTAGCCGTCTTCCAGCAACTGGTCTTGCAGGGTTTTGCGGCGCACCGTCAGGGCCTGCCATTCCATGCGCTGCTGTTCGAGCTGGCCCCGGATCAGTTGCGACTGTTGCTCGGCCTGGGTCCGGCGTTTTTCCGCGTCGCGCAGTTCGCGGTCGGCGTCTTCCAGGGCGATTTGGGCGGTCTTGAGCTCTTCGTCGACGGTCATGCGCTTGTCGAGCAACTCTTCAAGCTTCAGGCGCAGCTCTTCCAGCGGGGCCTCGCCCTCCTCCAGGTTGAGGCTCAGTTGCTCGCGTTTTTCGGTCAGGCGTTCGGACTGCATTTCCAGGCGCTCAAGGGCCTGGCGCGTGGAGTCGTGCTGCGCCCGCAGGGAGCCGAGGCGCACGGCCAATTGATGGGCGTGATCCTTGTGCTGGCGAGCTTCCTGGCGCACCCGGTCGAGGCGCTCGCGCAAGCTGTCGCGCTGGGCCAGCAGCAACTCGCGCTGCTCGGTGTCCAGGGCCATGCTGTCGAGGGCTTCCTGCAATTGCAGGCGTGCTTCGCCGACTTGTTCGTGTTCGAGGGCGCGTTGCTCGCCCATCTCGGCCACTTCTTCGTCGAGCCGGGTGCGGCGCAGGGTCAGTTGCTCGACCTTGGCCTTGCTCGCCGAGAGCTGGGCTTTCAATTCGCCCTGCTGGCGCGCTTCGTCCTGCAACAGCCGGCGCAGGTGTTCGCGGCCGGTCTCTTGCTGGCGCTGGGTGGCGCGCAGGGTTTGCAGCTGGTTTTCCAGGGACTCGAGTGTGGCTTCGCGCTCTTCGCGCTCGGCGGTCAGGTTGACGATTTCCTGGCCACGGGCCAATACGCCGCTTTCCGCTTCGCTGGCACGCCGTACCCGCAAAAAGTGCCGGCCGACCCAAAAGCCATCACGGCTGATCAGGCTTTGCCCGGCGGCCAACTGCCCGCGCTGGGCCAGGGCCTGCTCAAGGCTGTCGACCGGCTTGACCTGGCCGAGCCAGGGCGACAGGTCAATCGCCGCCTCCACTTTATCCAGCAGGCTGCCCGGCACGCGAGTGCCGTCCGCCGCCGGGCTGAGCAAACGCAGATCGCCCTGGGCAAAACCCGCCAGGTCAAACCCGCCAAAATCATCCACCAGTACCGCTTGCAGGTCGGCGCCGAGCACGGTTTCCACCGCCAGCTCCCAACCGGCTTCAACCTTCAGGCCTTCGGCCAGGCGCGGGCGCTCGGCCAGGTGTTGGTCACGCAGCCATTCAGCCGTGCCGGTGCCCGGGTCGAGCGCCGCTTGCTGCAAGGCTTCCAGGGAGGCCAACCGGCCGTTGAGCCGCTGCAAATCGCCCTGGGCCTGCTGCTGTGCCTGGGTCGCCTGCTGCAGTTGCTGACGCAATTGCTCGAGGCGCTCCACTTGTTGTTCTTCGCTGGCTTCCAGCTCTTCCAGCGTCATTTCGCTTTCGGCGAGTTTCTCGCTCAGTTCGAGGATCGCTGCATCTTCCGGGTCGGCAGCGAGCAACACGCGCTCTTCCACCAGGCGCCGCTGACGCTCGGCCAGGCGCTCCATGCTGGTTTCCAGTTGCTGGATGCGTGACTGCTGCACCTCAGCCTGGCGGCGCGGCTCGGCAGATTGCAGGTTGAACGTGTCCCACTGCTCCTGCCAGGCGTGCATGGTGGTTTCGGATTCTTCCAGGGCCGCAGCGGCTTCCTCGGCAGCGGCGCTGGTGACTTCCTGCTCGGGAGTGAGCATGTCCAGCTCCTCCCCAAGGGTCAGCAGCAAGGTGCGGTCGTGGCCCAGGTGCGATTCGGTTTCCAGGCGCGCGCGTTCGGCTTCTTTCAAGTCGTCCTGCAACTGGCGCAAACGCTGCTGGCCGTGCTGGATGCTCTGCTCGACCCGGGCGATGTCGCCGCCCACCGAATAGAAGCGCCCCTGCACCAGATTGAAGCGCTCGGACAGGTCATGGTGACCGTCCCTCAGGCGCTCGATGCTGGCGTCGGCATTGCGCTGCTCGGCCACCAGGGCTTCGAAGCTGATTTCCTGGGTGCCGATGATTGCTTCGCGCTGGCCCACCTGGTCATTCAACGCCTGCCAGCGCAGGGCCGACAGTTGCGCCTTAAGCTGACGCTCCTCGCCCTTGTATTCCTGATACTTCTCGGCGGCCTGGGCCTGGCGGTGCAGGCGCTCCAGCTGGCGCTCCAGCTCTTCACGCAGGTCAGTCAGGCGGGCAAGGTTTTCATGGGTACGGCGGATACGGTTTTCGGTCTCGCGGCGGCGCTCCTTGTACTTGGAGATGCCGGCCGCTTCCTCGATAAAGTTACGCAGGTCTTCGGGCTTGGCTTCGATCAGCTTGGAGATCATCCCCTGCTCGATGATCGAATAGCTGCGCGGGCCCAGGCCGGTACCAAGGAAGATGTCGGTGATGTCCCGGCGGCGACACTTGGTGCCGTTGAGGAAGTAGCTGTTCTGGCTGTCGCGGGTCACTTTGCGGCGAATGGAGATTTCCGCATAGGCCGCGTACTCGCCCACCAGGGTGCCGTCGGAATTGTCGAACACCAGTTCGATGCTGGCCTGGCTCACCGGCTTGCGGCTGGTGGAGCCGTTGAAGATGACGTCGGTCATCGACTCGCCACGCAGGTTTTTTGCGGAGCTCTCGCCCATCACCCAGCGTACGGCGTCGATGATGTTCGACTTGCCGCAGCCATTGGGCCCGACCACTGCCGCCATGTTACTGGGGAAGTTCACCGTGGTCGGGTCGACGAAGGATTTGAACCCCGCCAGTTTGATGCACTTGAGCCGCACGCTTAGGCTTCCGCCAACGCAGCAATGACCAGCGAGCAACTGCGCTCGCCGTAGGCCGAGAGCACCAGGCGAATCTGCGGCAGGTCACGGGCCAGCACGGCGGCGAGCAATTGCTCGAACAGCACCAGGTACTCGCTCATGGACGCCTTGCGCTGATCCAGCGCCAGGTAATAGGCGCGGTTCATCGCCGGCTGCAGGTTCTCGACGGTTTCCTGCAGGTACGGGTTGTTGGCGAACGGATAGGCGGCACGCATCACGTTGAAGCTCTCTTCGACGAAGGCGCGGATGTCCTGGCGTTCGAAGCTGGCGATCAGGCGCTGCTGGATTTGCACGAACGGCGCCATGTCGGCCTGGGTCTGCCAGCCGGCGGCGACCGCATTGCCCAGCAGGATGTACAGCTCGCCCATCAGCGTGCACAGGCTTTGCACCTTGTGGGCCGTCAGCTCGGTGACGTGGGCGCCACGGCGCGGCAGGATCGCAATCAGGTGCCGGCGCTCGAGGATCAGCAAGGCTTCGCGCACGGAACCACGACTGACATTCAGCGCCAGTGTGACCTTCTGCTCCTGGATCCGCTCCCCAGGCTTGAGATCGCCGCGAATGATACGTTCGGCGAGGTGGTGAGCGATTTGCTCGGCAAGACTATCCGGCGCCTTGAACGTCATGTTTTCCCTTCAAAATCTTCTATCGGTACAAGCGCGGCAGTGTAGCGCACTTGCCGGTTGATGGCGTACGGCCCACAGAGCGGAATTTGGCATGAAATAAGCAGCCATTAAAGTCCAGAAGCCCCCAAAAACGGCGGTTCCAGAGAACTGGACCATAATTAAGGATGTTGATATCGCATTTTCTTGACCTTTCGGTCAGAAAATCGTTGACCGAAAAGTCAGACATGACTAGATTCGGCGCAAAGCGGTTAACAACAATAATGAGTCTGCGAGGCCTTCCGTGATCCAGTTTTTACTAAACCAGGAGCTCCGTAGCGAGCACGCCCTGGACCCGAACCTGACCGTGCTCAACTATTTGCGTGAGCATCTGGGCAAATCCGGCACCAAGGAAGGCTGCGCCAGCGGCGACTGTGGCGCCTGCACCGTGGTAGTCGGCGAGTTGCACACCGACGATCAGGGCGCCGAGCAGATTCGCTATCGCAGCCTCAATTCGTGCCTGACGTTTGTCTCGTCCCTGCACGGCAAACAACTGATCAGCGTCGAAGACCTCAAGCACCAGGGCCAACTCCACAGCGTGCAACAGGCCATGGTGGAGTGCCACGGTTCGCAATGCGGCTTCTGCACCCCGGGCTTTGTGATGTCGCTGTTCGCCCTGCAAAAGAACAGTGATGCACCCGACAGCCAAAAGGCCCATGAAGCCCTGGCCGGCAACCTCTGCCGCTGCACCGGCTATCGCCCGATTCTTGCGGCCGCCGAACAGGCCTGCTGCAACAAGCCCCAGGACCAGTTCGACAGTCGCCAGGCCGACACCATCGCGCGCCTGAAAGCCATCGCCCCGACGCAAACCGGCGAGTTGAACAGCGGCGACAAACGCTGCCTGGTGCCGCTGACCGTCGCCGACCTGGCGGACCTTTACGACGCTTACCCACAAGCCCGGCTGCTGGCCGGCGGCACCGACCTGGCGCTGGAAGTCACCCAGTTCCACCGCACGCTGCCGGTGATGATCTACGTCGGCAATATCGAAGAGATGAAGCGCATCGAAAGCTTCGACGACCGCCTGGAAATCGGCGCCGCCACTTCCCTGTCCGACTGCTACAGCGCGCTCAACCACGAATACCCGGATTTCGGCGAATTGCTCCACCGTTTCGCCTCGTTGCAGATCCGCAACCAGGGCACGCTGGGCGGCAATATCGGCAACGCCTCGCCCATCGGTGATTCGCCGCCACTGCTGATCGCCCTCGGCGCGCAAATCGTGCTGTGCAAGGGCAACACCCGCCGTACCCTGGCGCTGGAAGACTATTTCATCGACTACCGCGTCACTGCCCGCCAGGACAGCGAATTCATCGAGAAAATCATCGTGCCCAAAGGCGTGCCGCTGTTCCGTGCCTACAAGGTTTCCAAGCGCCTGGACGATGACATCTCTGCCGTCTGCGCGGCCTTCAACCTGAAGATCACTAACGGTGTGATCGACGATGCCCGCGTGGCGTTCGGCGGCATGGCCGCCACCCCGAAACGCGCGAAGAACTGCGAAGCCGTACTGAACGGCGCCACCTGGAATTCCGCCACCGTGGAAAAAGCCTGCGCGGCCCTGGCCGAGGATTTCACCCCGCTGTCGGACTTCCGCGCCAGCAAGGAATACCGCCTGCTCAGCGCACAGAACCTGCTGCGCAAATACTTCATCGAACTGCAAACGCCGCACATCGAGACTCGGGTGACCGCTTATGTCTAACCATCACGCCGTGGAAAAATCCCAGGCCGAACTCGCCGAACTGTTTGCCAAGGACCTGACCAGCGGCGTCGGTCGCAGCGTCAAGCACGACAGCGCCGCCAAGCATGTCTCGGGCGAAGCGCAGTACATCGATGACCGCCTGGAATTTCCGAACCAGTTGCACCTCTACGCACGCATGTCGGACCGCGCCCACGCGAAGATCCTCAGCATCGACACCGCGCCCTGCTATGCATTTGAAGGCGTGCGCATCGTCATCACCCACGAAGACGTGCCGGGTCTGAAAGACATCGGCCCGTTGATGCCCGGCGACCCGTTGCTGGCCATCGACACCGTGCAGTTCGTCGGCCAGGTGGTGCTGGCCGTCGCCGCCCGCGACCTGGAAACCGCACGCAAGGCGGCGATGGCCGCTGTGATCGAATACGAAGACCTGGAGCCGGTGCTGGACGTGGTCGAGGCGTTTCGCAAAAAACATTTCGTGCTCGACAGCCACACCCACCAGCGCGGTGATTCGGCGGGCGCACTGGCGACCGCGAAGAACCGTATCCAGGGCACCCTGCACATCGGCGGCCAGGAACACTTCTACCTGGAAACCCAGATCTCCTCGGTGATGCCCACCGAAGACGGCGGCATGATCGTCTACTGCTCCACGCAAAATCCCACCGAAGTACAGAAGCTGGTGGCCGAAGTACTCGACGTATCGATGAACAAAATCGTGGTCGACATGCGCCGCATGGGCGGTGGTTTTGGCGGCAAGGAAACCCAGGCCGCCAGCCCGGCATGCCTGTGTGCGGTGGTCGCACGCCTCACCGGCCAGCCGACCAAAATGCGCCTGCCGCGTGTCGAAGACATGCTGATGACCGGCAAGCGCCACCCGTTCTATATCGAGTACGACGTAGGCTTCGACGACAGTGGCCGGCTGCACGGCATCAACCTGGACCTGGCGGGCAACTGCGGTTGCTCACCGGACCTGTCGAACTCGATTGTCGACCGCGCAATGTTCCACTCCGACAACTCGTATTACCTGGGCGACGCCACCGTCAACGGCCACCGCTGCAAGACCAACACCGCGTCCAACACCGCTTACCGTGGCTTCGGCGGCCCCCAAGGCATGGTCGCCATCGAGGAAGTGATGGACGCGATTGCCCGGCACCTGGCCCTCGACCCGCTGGCCGTGCGCAAGGCCAACTACTACGGCAAGACCGAGCGCAACGTCACCCACTACTATCAGACCGTCGAGCACAACATGCTCGAAGAGATGACCGCCGAACTCGAACAAAGCAGCCAGTATTTCGAGCGCCGCGAAGCGATCCGTCGCTATAACGCCAACAGCCCGATCCTGAAAAAAGGCCTGGCACTCACACCGGTAAAGTTCGGCATTTCCTTCACCGCCAGTTTCCTCAACCAGGCCGGTGCGCTGATCCACATCTACACCGACGGCAGCATCCACCTGAACCACGGTGGCACCGAGATGGGCCAGGGGTTGAACATCAAGGTCGCGCAGGTGGTGGCCGAGATTTTCCAGGTGGAAATCGACCGCGTGCAGATCACCGCCACCAACACCGACAAGGTGCCCAACACCTCGCCGACGGCGGCTTCCAGCGGCGCCGACCTGAACGGCAAGGCCGCACAGAATGCTGCCGAAACCATCAAGCAGCGCCTGGTGGAGTTTGCCGCGCGCAAATATGAAGTCAGCGAGGCCGACGTTGAATTCCACAACGGGCATGTGCGGGTCCGCGATCACATCCTGACCTTTGAAGCGCTGATCCAGCAGGCGTATTTCGCCCAGGTGTCGCTCTCCAGCACGGGCTTCTACAAGACCCCGAAAATCTTCTACGACCGCAGCCAGGCACGTGGGCGGCCGTTCTACTACTTTGCGTTCGGCGCGGCCTGTTGCGAGGTGATCGTCGACACGCTGACCGGCGAGTACAAGATGCTGCGCACCGACATCCTGCATGACGTGGGCGCCTCGCTGAACCCGGCCATCGACATCGGCCAGGTCGAAGGCGGCTTCATCCAGGGCATGGGTTGGCTGACCATGGAAGAGCTTGTGTGGAATAACAAGGGCAAGCTGATGACCAACGGCCCGGCCAGCTACAAGATCCCGGCGGTGGCCGACATGCCGCTGGACCTGCGGGTGAAGCTGGTGGAAAACCGCAAGAACCCGGAAGACACGGTGTTCCATTCCAAGGCCGTGGGTGAGCCGCCGTTCATGCTCGGTATTGCCTCGTGGTGTGCGATCAAGGACGCCGTGGCGAGCCTGGGTGACTATCGCCATCAGCCGAAGATCGATGCACCGGCGACGCCGGAGCGGGTGTTGTGGGGCTGTGAGCAGATGCGCCAACTGACCGCTGCAAAAGCTGTGGAAACGGAAACCGAGCTGGCTTCGCTCTAGACCGAGGCGCTGCCTTCGCGAACAAGCNNTCGCCGACCTGCAGAACCAGGGCGAACCCTGCGTGCTGGTGACCATCATCGAAGAGCTCGGCTCCACGCCGCGCAATGCCGGCTCGAAGATGGTCATCAGCGCCGCCCACACCTTCGACACCATCGGTGGCGGGCACCTGGAATACAAGGCGATGCAGATCGCCCGGGACATGCTTGTGCGCGGCCAGCAAAACACCCACCTGGAGCGCTTCAGCCTCGGCGCCAGCCTGGGCCAGTGCTGCGGCGGCGTGACGGTGCTGTTGTTCGAACCCATGGGCCAGGTGCAGGCGCAGATCGCGGTGTTCGGCGCCGGCCACGTGGGCCGCGCGCTGGTGCCGTTGCTGGCCAGCCTGCCGTGCCGGGTGCGCTGGATCGATTCCCGGGAACAGGAATTCCCGGAACACATCCCCCAAGGCGTGCGTAAAATCGTCAGCGAAGAGCCGGTGGATGAAATCGACCACTTGCCTGTGGGCAGTTACTGCATCGTCATGACCCACAACCACGCGCTGGACCTGGAGCTGACCGCCGCCCTGCTCAAGCGCAATGACTTTACCTACTTCGGCCTGATCGGCTCGAAGACCAAACGCGTCAAGTTTGAACACCGCCTGCGGGATCGCGGTTTCGACACCGCGCAACTGCAACGCATGCATTGCCCGATGGGGCTGACCGAGGTCAAAGGCAAACTGCCTGTGGAAATCGCCATCTCCATCGCCGGCGAAATCATCGCCACCTATAACGCCAACTTCGGCCAGCACACTGCGAGCGCCGAACCCATTGCCAAACTGCTGCCGGTATCCCGCCGCAGCCAAGCGACTAACTGAGACGACCATGCCTTTGACACGCAAAGCCTACCGTGCCGCCATTTTGCACAGCATCGCCGACCCTGCCGAAGTGGGGATCGAAGCCTCCTACGAATATTTCGAGGACGGCCTGCTGGTGATCGACAACGGCCAGATCAGTGCCCTTGGCCACGCCAGCGACTTGCTCGCCAGCCTGCCCGCCGACATCGAAGTCACCCATTACCAGGACGCGCTGATCACCCCCGGCCTGATCGACACCCACATCCACCTGCCGCAGACCGGCATGGTCGGTGCCTATGGCGAGCAGTTGCTGGACTGGCTCAACACCTACACCTTCCCGTGTGAAAGCCAGTTCGCCGACAAGGCCCACGCCGAAGAAGTCGCGGATATTTTCATCAAGGAACTGCTGCGCAACGGCACCACCACCGCGCTGGTATTTGGCAGCGTGCACCCGCAGTCAGTGAACTCGTTTTTTGAAGCGGCCGAGAAGCTCGACCTGCGGATGATCGCCGGCAAGGTAATGATGGACCGCAACGCGCCGGACTATTTGACCGACACCGCCGAATCCGGCTACGCGGAGAGCAAGGCGCTGATCGAGCGCTGGCACGGCAAGGGCCGTTTGCACTACGCGGTGACGCCACGTTTCGCACCGACCAGTACACCTGAACAACTGACCCTCGCCGGGCAGCTGCTGGGGGAATACCCGGACCTCTACATGCAGACTCACATCAGTGAAAACCTGCAGGAAGTGGAATGGGTGAAAGAACTGTTCCCGGAGCGCAAGGGCTACCTGGACGTGTACGACCATTACAAACTGCTGGGTGAACGCTCGGTGTTCGCCCACGGTGTGCACCTGTGCGACGACGAATGCGCGCGGTTGGCAGAAGCCGGTTCGGCAGTCGCGTTCTGCCCGACATCGAACTTCTTCCTGGGCAGCGGTTTGTTCAACCTGCCGATGGCCGAGAAGCACAAGCTGAATGTCGGCCTGGGTACGGACGTCGGCGGTGGCACCAGCTTCTCGCTGCTGCAAACCCTGAACGAAGCGTACAAGGTGATGCAACTGCAAGGGGCGCGCTTGAGTCCGTTCAAGTCGTTGTACCTGGCGACCCTGGGTGGTGCGCGGGCGCTGCGTCTGGAAGACAAGATTGGCACGCTGCAACCCGGCACTGACGCGGACTTCCTGGTACTGGATTACAACGCCACCCCGCTGCTCAGCTATCGCCTGAAGCAGGCCAATAACATCGCCGAGACGTTGTTTGTGTTGATGACACTGGGGGATGACCGGGCGGTGTTGCAGACGTATGCGGCGGGGCAATTGGTGCACCAACGCTGATTTAACAGGTACAACAAAACAAATGTGGGAGCGGGCTTGCTCGCGAAGGCGGTGTGTCAGTCGCTGGA